>JAGQQZ010000701.1 GCA_020425915.1 Planctomycetota bacterium
CGAAGTCGTCCAGACCAGGACGAGGTCCGAACCTGGCTCGGAGCGCGCCCATCCGGCGGCTACACCGGTCGCGAAGTCCGGTGCGACGACCGCGGTCAGCTCCGCGCCGGCGACCGTTCCGATCGCCGCGCGCAGCGAGTCGGGGAGGTCACCGGTCGACACCGCGACGACACGCGGTGCGCGTTCGTGCTCGACCTCAGACGGGCGATCGGACGCGGCGATCCACGCCGCGATCACGGCGACCAGACCCGCCATCCGCACGGCCCATGGATCCCGTCGAGCGACGGCCAACGCGACGAGGGCGAGACCCAAGCCGGCAGCGCTGACGATCTGAACCGTGTCGGACATGTGCGATTCGCGGCGCAGTTTGCAGGAGTCGAACTCGCCGGACGCACGATACAACAACGAGCATGATCGCCACGGCACTGATCGCGGTGTTGGCCGCCGCGCCACAGGGCACTCCGCCGATCACGAGCGGATTCCTGCTGCCGCGCGTTCATCGCGGCTCGCGTTCGCCCGTGTTCACGAACCCGGTTCTCGCCGAGATCGCAGCGGGCACGTTCAAGGCGCCGCGCTCCGGCGACCACGTCCGCCTCGCCGACGGCTCGACCTGTGCCTGGGAGCCGATCGAGGCCGACGCGGACGGCTGGTTCGAGAACGAGGGCATCCGCGGCGGCGCGTTGCACACCAGTATCGCACTGCGACAGCCCGCGACCTTGATCCTCGAGGTCCGCGGCGCGAGTTCGGTCCGCGTGAACGGCGAGCCGCGCATCGGCGACGTCTACGACCTCGGGATCACGCGGCTGCCGGTCGCGCTCCGAGCGGGTGCGAACGAGCTCCTGTTCCTGCGCGGCCGGGGCAGGCTCAAGGCCACCCTCGCCGAGCCTCCTGCGCCGCTCTTCTTCGCCGAGCAGGACCGGACACTACCGACCGTGTTCCGGTCACCGATCCGACGCAGCTACGTCGCTGGCGTGATCTTGACCAACACGACGTCCGAGTGGCGTTCGGACCTCGTCGCCCGGGTGCGCTACGAGGACGGGTCGGTGACCTCGACCGCGCTGCCGACGATTCCGCCCTGCTCGAACCGCAAGGTGGCGATCGAGTTCGCACCGCTCACGGTTCCGAACGACAGCGACTCGCTCTCGCTCGCTCTCGAACTCGCCGACCCGATCGGCACGCTGTTCGAGACGCGGCTCGAACTCACGGTCGGCGACGAATCCGCGGCGCACGCCCGGACGTTCGTCAGCGACATCGATGGCAGCGTGCAGCACTTCGGCGTCCGGCCACCGACCACAACACTGAGCCGACCCGCGATGTTCCTGTCGCTGCACGGTGCCGGCGTGCGCGGCGCGCACCAGGCCGGGTGTTACGAGGCCAAGCCCGACGGTGTCGTCGTCGCGCCGACGAATCGGCGACGCTTCGGGTTCGACTGGGAGGACTGGGGACGTCTCGACGGTCTCGAAGTGCTCGACCGTGCATCACGCATCTACGATGCCGACCCCGACCGCACCTACGTGACCGGGCACTCGATGGGCGGCCACGGGACTTGGCGATTCGGCGCCCTCTTCCCGGACCGCTTCGCGGCGATCGCGCCGAGCGCCGGATGGCGAGACTTCTGGGCGTATGGCGGCGGAGCGGAGTACGGCGACGCTCCGAGCGGCGTCGCGCAACTCCTCGATCGCGCCGCGAACCAGAGCCGCACGCTGTTGCTGAGCTCGAACTACGAAGACCTCGGCATCTACGTGCTGCACGGCGACGCCGACCAGACGGTCTCGGTCGAACACGCGCGCGTCATGCGACGCCACCTGGCCGGCTTCCACACCAACTGGTGCTACTACGAGCGCCGCGGGGCGGGCCACTGGTGGGGCAACCAGTGCATGGACTGGCCGCCGCTGTTCGACTTCCTCCGCCAGAACCGGCGCCCGGCCGTGCGGACCGAACTCACGTTCACGACGCTCAATCCCGGGGTCAGCTCCCGCTTCGGCTGGCTCGGCGTCGTGACCCAACAACGTTCGCTCGCGCCGACCAAGGTCCACGGTCGCGTCGACCCGACGACTCGCCGCATCACGGTCGAGACCGACAACGCGCTCGCGATCGAGATCGACCTGAGCCGGACCGGCCTCGATGCGGGCGATGTGTCACTGATCGTCGACGACTCGAACCTGACGAGTGAGTGGCAGGATCGAATCTGGCTGCGCCAACGCGCGACCGGCTGGGAACTCGACGTCGAACCGGATCCGCTGCACAAGACACCCACGCGCAGCGGACCGTTCAAGGACGCCTTCCGCCACCGGATGCTGTTCGTCGTCGGTACGCGCGGGACCGACGACGAGAACGCCTGGGCACTCGCGAAGGCACGCTTCGACGCCGAGACGTTCTGGTACCGCGGGAACGGCTCGGTCGACATCGTGACCGACGACAGCTTCGACGATGCGGCGACGGCGGATCGGAACGTGATCCTCTACGGCAACCGAACGACGAACGCGATCTGGGATCGTGTCCTCGGCGACTGCCCGATCGTCGCCCGACGCTCGGGCATCTTCGTCGCCGGTCGTTCGATCGACGGCGACGACCTCGCCTGCACGTTCGTCTATCCGCGACTCGGCTCGGACACGGCCTGCGTCGGCGTCGTCGGCGGCAGCGGTCTCCACGGCCTCCGCACGACCGATCACTTCACCTACTTCGTGTCGGGCAGCCACTCGCCCGACTGGACGATCTACGGCGCCGAGATGCTCGAGCGCGGGATCAACGGCGTACGCGCGACGGGGTTCTTCGGACCGGACTGGACGGTCGATCCGGGACAGACCGAGTGGCGCGATTGATCGTCGCCCGCCTCAGTAGAACACCGCGCCGAGCCACCCGACCCGGTCGCCGATGTCGAGTCCCTCGCCGAAGCCGACCCGCAGCTCGACGACACCGCCCGGCGCGACCGCTAGCGACGGAATCGAAACCGCGCCGGCCGCGGCGGTCAGGTCCGAGGCCGACCACGCCTCCTTGCCGTCGATCGAGATCGATGCCGATACGCGAGCGCGCACGCCGAGCGTCCGAACTTCGTCGCACACTCCGAGCGCGGTCTGGAACGACCTGACACCGTCCGGCACGCGATACCGCAGCACGCTCGCGCTGTGGACGCCGACCCCTTTCGCGAACGCGATGTCGTCGGACACGAGATATGCACCCGTGACGCTGCGATCACGACGGAACGGCATCAGCGGTTCGCCCTCGTCGAAGTAGCCGCGCTCCTCGACCGACTCGGGATCGAGGTCGGAAAGGAAGCGGCGACCGAACCCGGTCCACGACAGGACGGCGATGTCCTCGATCCCGAGTTCGAACGGGCGATCCGAAGTCTCGATCGAGAACTCGAACCGCCCGCGATCGAAGCCACGAACGTCGACGCCGACGACGTCGCCGCTGCGCGTCATCAGCAGGGCCTCGGCAGGCTTCTCGCGCGCGATCCCGCCGCGCAGCACGATCGCGACGAGGTCGTCGTAGCGATACGGCTCGGGCGGTCGATCGCCGACCTGGAACAGCACCGACTCGGCCCGGAACCGGTGGATGCCGCCGAGCAGCCGACTGAAACCGACGTTCCGCGCGCGGCGGAACAGCGCCTCGTCCTCCTCCGCGTCGGCCGGGATTCGAAACGTCCCCGGCAGCGCGTCCTCCGCGCGCTCGCGGAACACGAGCACGCGAAGTCGATCGATCGGCACGCCGAGATCGCCGAGCGACGCGGAGTGCAGCCCGAACGTCTCCCCGTCGGGGTCCCCGGCGCGGAGCTCCCCGTTCAGCGTCTCCCCGCCGACCAACACGGCCTCGACGGAGCCGATCCGGGTCGGAGCGACGCCGTGCACCGACAACACCTCGGAGAGCGGGAACCGACGGGTCTCGCCGTCGACCCGAAGTTCGAGGGCGCCGTCACCGCCGGCGGAGTAACCGACGACCTCACCCTTCGTCCGGCGACCCTCGGTCAACGTCACGACGCACGCCTGGGACGGCAGTGTCGAGGCGAGTGTCAGCGCCAGCGCCAACACCTGCCACTTTGGCGTCGAAGGGTCCGGACCCCGGCGCGGGCGGCTGCCACTCTGTCGCGCTCTCGGTCTGCATGACCGCTCGACCGGAGTCATGCCGACCCGTCCGAACACGCTCAAATCATTTCGTGTCATCGACTTACGAACCAAGAATCCCATCCGTTCCGAACCCGGCACCGATGTTGCATGTCGCGGGCGCCGAACTCCGTGGGCAGCCAGCCGTCCAGGCGCGCGCTGCACCACACTCCGACAGTTTCCACTCGTTCTAACTCCCCCGTGCCCCCCGAGGACACGCAACCAGCCCACATGGCCAAACAACTGACGTTCGAGACCGACGCACGCGAAGCCGTGCTCCACGGTGTCCAGAAGCTTGCCAAGGCAGTCATCTCCACGCTAGGTCCCCGCGGTCGAAACGCCGTGCTCGACAAGGGCTGGGGCGGACCGACGATCACCAAGGACGGCGTCTCGGTCGCCGAGGAGATCGACCTCGAGAACGCCTACGAGAACATGGGCGCCAAGCTCGTCAAAGAAGCCGCGAGCAAGACGAGCGACGTCGCCGGTGACGGCACGACGACCGCGACGCTGCTGACCAGCTCGATCCTGCAAGAGGGCATGAAGTACCTCGCGTCGGGCGTGAACCACGCCGAGCTCATCAAGGGCATCCGCACCTGCGCCGACGCGATCGTCGACGAGCTGCACAAGCAGGCGAAGAAGGTCCCGGGCACCGACGCCACCGCGGTCCAACAAGTCGCCGCGATCGCGAGCAACAACGACCCGGCGACCGGCAAGATCATCGCGGACGCGATGAAGAAGGTCGGCCAGGACGGTGTCATCACGGTCGAGGAAGGCAAGAGCACCGAGACCGACGTCCACGTCGTCGAAGGCATGCAGTTCGACCGCGGCTACCTGTCGCCGCACTTCGTGACCGACCCCGACTCGATGACCTGCGAGATGCGCAACTGCCTCGTGCTGGTCCACGAAGAGAAGATCTCCTCGGTCCACAAGCTGCTCCCGCTGTTGGAGAAACTGAAGAAGGCCAACAAGACGCTGCTGATCATCGCCGAGGAAATCGCGGGTGAGGCCCTCGCGACGCTCGTCGTCAACAAGCTGCGCGGCACGATCAAGGTCGTCGCGGTCAAGGCGCCGGGCTACGGCGACCGCCGCAAGGCGATGATGCAGGACATCGCGATCCTGACCGGCGCCGAGGCGATCTTCAAGGACCTCGGCATGGACATCGAGTCGATCGAGCTCTCGCAGCTCGGCCAGGCCCGCAAGGTCATCGTCGACAACGACCACACGACGATCGTCGAGGGCAAGGGCGAGGAGAAGCTGATCAAGTCGCGCTGCGACCAGATCCGCCGCGAGATCGAGTCGACGACGTCGGACTACGATCGCGAGAAGCTGCAGGAGCGCCTCGCGCGCCTGACGGGCGGCATCGCCGAGATCCGTGTCGGCGCTCAGACGGAGACCGAGATGAAGGAGCGCAAGGCGCTCGTCGAGGACGCACTCCACGCGACCCGCGCGGCCGTCGAGGAAGGCATCCTGCCGGGCGGCGGCACCGCGCTGCTGCGCGCCTCGCAGGTCGTGAACGACCTCAAGCTGAAGGGCGATCAGGAGTTCGCCAAGGACGTCATGATCCGCGCCTGCCAGATGCCGGTCCGGACCATCGCCGAGAACGCCGGTCTCGACGGCGCCGTCGTCGCCCGTCGCGTGCTCAAGAACAAGAGCGTGAAGTACGGCTTCGACGCCCTCAAGGAAGAGTACTGCGACCTGATCGCGGCCGGCATCGTCGACCCCACCAAGGTCACGCGCTCCGCGCTGCAGAACGCGGTCTCGGTCGCCACACTGCTGCTGACCACCGATTGTGTGATCACGACCATTCCCGAGCCCGTCGACGAAGCCGCCGCGGCCGCCGCTGCCGGTGGTATGGGCGGCATGGGCGGAATGGGTGGTATGGGCGGCATGGGTGGAATGGGAGGCATGGGCTTCTGATCCCCCGACCCGGACCGAATCACGCCGCCTGACGCCCTCCGCGTCACGCGGCCTCAACGAACTCAACGCAAAGGAACAACTCTCATGGCAACCATCCGACCCCTGGACGACCGCGTCGTCCTCAAGGTTCTCGACGCCGAGCAAGTCTCGACCGGCGGCATCGTTCTCCCCGACAGTGCGCGCGAGAAGCCGCAGCGCGGCAAGATCACCGCGGTCGGCGAAGGTCGTCGCCTCGACGACGGCACGCGTGCGAAGCCGGACGTGAAGAAGGGCGACGTCGTCCTGTTCGGCAAGTACGCCGGCTCGGACGTCAAGATCGCCGGTGACGAGTACAAGATCCTCAAGGAGAGCGAGATCCTCGCCAAGTTGGAGGGCTGATCGATATGGCCAAGCAGATCATGTTCGACGAAGACGCCCGGCGTAAGGCCGTCGAGGGCGTCCAGAAGCTCGCCAGGGCGGTCAAGGTCACGCTCGGACCGGCCGGCAAGAACGTCATCATCGAGAAGTCGTTCGGTGGCCCGATGGTCACCAAGGACGGCGTCTCGGTCGCCAAGGAGATCGAACTCGAAGACCCGTTCGAGAACATGGGCGCCAAGCTCGTCCGTGAGGTCGCCAGCAAGACCAACGACGTCGCCGGTGACGGCACGACGACCGCGACCGTGCTCGCCGAGTCGATCCTGACCACCGGCCAGCGCTATCTCGCGGCCGGCATGAACCCGCAGGAGCTCCGCGCCGGGATCGACCAGGCCGTCAAGGCCATCGTCGACTCGATCGAAGCGAGCGCCAAGAAGATCAACGACCGCAAGAGCATCGCAATGGTCGGTGCGATCTCGGCCAACAACGACCAGGAGATCGGCAAGTTGCTCGCCGACGCGGTCGACAAGGTCGGGCCCGAGGGCGTGATCACCGTCGAAGAGGGCAAGGGCTCGGAGACCGAGCTGGAGTTCGTCGAGGGCATGCAGTTCGACAAGGGCTACATCTCGCCGTACTTCATCACCGACCCCAAGACGATGGAGACGGTGTTCGAGAACCCGCTGATCCTGATCTGCGAGAAGAAGATCTCGAACGCCCGCGACCTCGTCCCGGTCCTCGAGCAGGTCTCGCGCACGGGTCAGCCGTTGCTGATCATCGCCGAGGACATCGAAGCCGAGGCGCTCGCGACGCTCGTCGTCAACCGTCTCAAGGGCATCCTCAACGTCTGCGCCGTCAAGGCCCCGGGCTTCGGTGACCGCCGCAAGGCGATCCTGCAGGACATCGCGATCCTGACCAAGGGGCAGTGCATCAGCGAGGACCTCGGGTTGCAGCTGTCGAACGTCACGAGTGAGCACCTCGGGTCCGCCCGCAAGGTGGTCGTCTCGAAGGACGCGACGACGATCGTCGAGGGTGCCGGCAAGAAGACCGACATCACGGCCCGCGCCGACAGCATCCGCACGCAGATGGACAAGACGACGTCGGACTACGACCGCGAGAAGCTCCAGGAGCGTCTCGCCAAGCTGACCGGCGGCGTCGCCGTCATCCACGTCGGCGCGATGACCGAAGCCGACATGAAGCAGAAGAAGCAGCGCGTCGAGGACGCCCTGAACGCGACCCGCGCA
>JAGQQZ010000702.1 GCA_020425915.1 Planctomycetota bacterium
AGGAACAGCGTGCCACGATCGGCGCGCTCGACGAGGCCGTGCTTGCGCTTGGTCGCGCCGGTGAACGCGCCGGGGACGTGTCCGAACAGTTCGCTCTCGATCAGGCTGTCGGACAGCGCGGCGCAGTGCACCGGCACGAACGGTTGGCTCCGTCGACTCGACTCGCGATGGATCGCGCGCGCGACGAGTTCCTTCCCGGTGCCGGATTCGCCGGTGATCATCACGGTCGCCTCGGAATCCTTGAGCAGTTCGATCGACTGGAACACCGACTTCATCGCCGGGCTCTGGCCGATCAGGCCGGCGTAGGACGTGCGCCGGTCGACCAGGCGACGCAGATCGCGGTTCTCGCGCACGGTCGCACGGTGTTCGAGCGCGCGTTCGACCAGGAGCACGAGCTCCTCCCGCTCGAACGGTTTCGTGATGTAGTCGTGCGCCCCGCGCTTCATCGCCTCGACCGCCGAGTCGATCGATCCGTACGCGGTCATCAGGATCACGATGACGTCGGGGTCTCGCTTGCGGAGCTGGGCCAGGACCTCGAGTCCGTCGGCGCCGGGCATCTTGAGGTCGACGACCGCGACGTCGGCTGGCCGGGCATCGAACTCGGCGATCGCGCGCTCGCCGTCCTCGACCGCGACGGTCTCGTAGCCGCGCCGCGCGAGCGCGCGGTCCACGAAGTAGCGCATGCTCTCCTCGTCGTCCGCGACGATCACGCGTGCTCGCGTCGGTTCAGTCATTCTCGGATCCTCTCGCGAGTGCGGGGAGCGTGATTCGGAAGGTCGATCCCTCGCCCGGACGGCTCTCGGCGCGCAACGTGCCGCCGTGCGCCTCGACGATCCCGAACGACACCGACAGGCCGAGTCCGGCACCGACCCGAGAGCCGGCGGCTTCTCCGTCCTTCGAGGTGAAGAACGGGTCGAACACGTGGGGGAGTTGGTCGGTCGGGATCCCCGTGCCGGTGTCGATCACCCGAATCTCGGCGCGATCACCGGAGCGCAGCGCCTCGACGGTGAGCCGTCCGCCGGCGGGCATCGACTCGAGTGCGTTGGTCAGCAGGTTGAGCAGGACCTGGTGCATCTCGCCGGAGTTGACGACGACCCGCAGGTCGGGGTCGACGTGCCATTCGGTCTCGACCGACTGGCGCCTCGCCTGCGGTTCGACGAGTTCGAGGACTTCGGTGACGAGGTCCCGCAACCCGATCGTCTCGCGACCCTCGATCCGCGGGCGGGCGAACCTCAGCAGCTTCTGGGTGATCGCCGCGGCTCGGTCCGTCGCGCGTCGCGCGACCTCGAGGGGCTCGCGCTTGTCCGCGGAGGACTCGCCCTCGAGCGCGTCCTCGACGCAGCCCCGGATGCCGCCGATCAGGTTGTTGAACTCGTGCGCGATCCCGCCGGCGAGCGTTCCGATCGCGGCCATCTTGTCGGCGTGGGCGAGCTCGCGTTGGGTCGAGCGAAGGTCGGCGAGCGCGTGTTCGAGGTGGCTGGTCTTCGCTTCGACCTCGTGTTGCAGACGTTGGTTCCAGTCCTCGAGTTGCGCGTTCTTGTCGCGGATCTCCTGCTCCGACGCGCGCAGCCGGTCGAGCATCATCGCGAAGTCGCGGGCCAGATCGCCGACCTCGTCGCGCACGTCGCGATCGATCTCGACCGTCAACTCGCCCGCCGCCACGCGGCGAGACGCCTGCCGCAGCCGGTGGACCGGGCGGACGATCAGTCGGTCGAGTCCGAAGCCCAGCAGCACGATCAGTGCCACCAGCGTCCCGCCGGACAGCAGCAGGTAGGAGGTGCGGACCTCGGACGCGAACGCGTGGCTGTCGGTCGCCTGGTGGTCGGTGAGCTCCGCGACGTGTGCCCCGATCCGCTGCTCCGAGCGCCGGCTGAGTTCGCGGCCGAGGACGCGGACGTTGTCGACGAGTCGCTTGGCCTGGCTCGCGTCGTGGGCCTCGATCGCGGCGCGCACGCGCTCGGGCTTGCCGTCGTACAGTTCGAGCGGAAGGTCGAGCAGCGCACGGCGCCGCGCTTCCGCGGAGTGTTCGATGACGTCGGTCAGGACGCCGAGGCTCGCGGTGTTGTCGGACTCGGCCAGCTCGCGCATCGCGCGAGCCCCGCTCGCGATCAGCGCCTCGCTGCGCTCGAGGTAGTCCTGGCGCGTGCTCGGACCCAGGAATCCGAACAGGAACGTCCCCATGACGAGCGCGACGACCGCGGTCGCGAGCACGAGTTTCGCGCGCAGTCCGACCCTGGGTTTCGGGATCTGGGTGTACGGCATCGGATCAGCCCTCGATCGTCTCCACGAGGACGTCTGCCAGCACCAGCAGCGACAAGGGGATCTCGTAGCGACACTGCCGCGCGGCTTCGAGGTTCACGACGACGCGGTAGCCGTGCATGGTGCCGATCGGGATCGAGCCCGGGTCGACACCATCCTCGGTGATCGACAGCGCGATCGCGGCCGCGCGCTTGCCGAGCATGACGTAGTCGACGACCAGTCCGGACGTCGCGCCGTTCCGCGTGCCGCGCAGCGACGACGAGACGATCGGGAGTCCACGGGCCTTGGCGGCCTCGAACACGCGTTTCGTGTTGGTGTAGACCAGTCGGTCGATCGGGATCCAGATCGCCTCGACGTTCTGCGCGGCGAGCTTGTCGACGGCCTCGGGCAGTTCGTCGGCGCCCGCGACTCGGACCTCGAAGATCTCGAGCGGATCGACATCCGGGCGGGCGACGTGTTCGCGGAGCTGGTGCAGTTCGGCCGCGCTGACGACGGCGTCCGTCGAACGCAGGACACCCAGCCGACGAAGTCCCGGGACCGTGAGCCGGAACACCCGGAGCGTGGTCTCCGGCGGGATCCAGTTGCTGTTGCCGGCGAGATTGCGACCGGATCCGCCCCAATCGTCGAGCACGCCCGATTCGACCGGATTGGTCACGGCCGTGAACACGATCGGGATCGTCGTGACGTGGCGCTCGGCGAGCAGTGCGGCGTTCGTGCCCATCGCGAAGATCAAGTCGACCCCACGTTCCACGAACCCGCGGAGGATCGCCTCGGCCACGATCGGATCCTCCCCGGCGCGTTCGACGACGAACGTGTCGGTCCGGCCGATCTCGGTCATCGCTTCGCGGATCCCCTCGAACGCCGCGACGTCGTTCGGTGAGTCGTGCCAGAAGAACACGCCGAACTGCCGCGGCGTCGGAGTCGACTGTGCGGCCCCGATGCCCGTGAGGGACGCGCAGAGCGCGAGCGCGAGACCGGCACGGCGCCCGCTGTCACGCATCCACGACAGTGTCACGGACGGCGCACGATTGGACCGGGAAGAACCGCGCGCTCGGTCGCTGCATCGAGTCCGCGCGGTGGGGAGGAGCGTCGCGCGTGCGCATGTCTGCGCGGCGATCGCGGCGTCGGTCGGGTTCGGCGACTGCATTGCCATCGTCGGCATCCTACAGATCGCGTGCCGAAACCCGGACGTCGCGGACTGGGAGCTCGAACGGAACTTCGCTATGTTCGACTGCTCGAAGAACGAAGCCCCGAACGAGGGTGGGAATCCAACCAGCGTTGCCTGACCCCGAGCCCATGACCTCCACGCTCACCCGATCCTGGTCCACGGCGAATCGCCAGCCATCGCGCAGCCGGGACGACGCCTCGTGAGACCGCTCGTCCGCACGGCCGTGTTCGTCGGCGTCGTCGCGGCGGTCGGCGCGGCCGTCTGGTACGAGACGCGCCCGTCGGCCGTCGAGGTCGGCGTTCGGCGCGTGACGCGCGGCGTGGTCGAGGCGACGGTTGCGAACACCCGGGCCGGGACGATCAAGGCTCATCGCCGGGCCGGGCTCGCACCCGCGATCCCGGGGACGGTCGTCGAGTTGCCGGTCCGCGAGGGTGACGTCGTCGACGCGGGGCAGTTGCTGCTCCGCCTCTGGTCGAAGGACATCGCCGCCGAACTGGCCCTGGCGAACGCCGAAGCGCGACAGGCGCGATCGGCGCGTGACGAGGCCGGCACGCGTGCTGCGCACGCCGAACGTGATGCCGAGCGTCTCGACTCGTTGCAGCGAGACGGCATCGCCGCACCCGAGGAGGCCGACGGGGCTAGATCCCTCGCCGACGAGTTGCGTGCTGCCTGCAAAGCCGCGGAGGCGGCGATCGAGGTGGCGACCGCACGTGCGGCGACGGTCGAGGCGAAGCTCGCGCAGACGGAGCTGCGGACGCCGTTCGCGGGCGTCGTGGCCGAGGTCAACGCGGAGCTCGGCGAATACGTGACGCCCTCGCCGGTCGGGATTCCGACCCCGCCCGCGATCGATCTGATCGATCGGACGTCGCTCTACGTGTTGG
>JAGQQZ010000703.1 GCA_020425915.1 Planctomycetota bacterium
GGCTTCGAACTCGCCGCCGGTCAGCGCCACGCGATCGACCTGCCCGAGATGGGTGTCGACGAGGCCTTCGACCGCATCTGGATGTTCTACCGCGCGACCTACCCGGGGCGTCCGACGCTCGTCCGGCCCGGGGACACCGTGTGCGAGCTCAGGCTGTGGGAGCGGGGCCGTGGAGAGGCGCGGCTGATCGAGTTCCGGCACCAGGAGTCGATGTTCTTCGAGTTCGAGCTCCAGAACCAGGAACCGCCGGCCGACGGTGACACGCGAACCGCGTTCCGTTGGAAGGACGCGGAGCAGGAAGCGCGTGTCAACTTCGTGCGCTCGTTCGACCTCGACGCGCAGATCGCGCGCATCGAGCTGCGCAATGTCGGTCCCTACCCGATTCGATTCCGTTCGATCGTCTTCGGTCGCGAAGTGCGCAGCGTGACGCTGAAGCCGGAGGGCTCGCCGTTGCGGTACGACGAGACCGGTCGCGAGTTCCTCGACCCGGCCTTCCTCGACGAGCTTCACGACGCGCACGTCGCGGTGTTTCGGGGTGGCCGACTCACGGCATCGACATCGAAGGACCTCGGGAACGCTGCGCCGTTGGACTTCCCGGCCGACGTGCGCCGCGTCGCGCTCGACGAGCCGTTCTTCGATCGCGGTCGGGCAGGCGAAGGGGCGGCCACGTATCGCGCGTTCTCCTTGCTCGGCGGCGATTGGGGCGGCGCCGTGTTGGGGGTCCTGCTGCGCGACACCGGCTTCGAGGCCCACGCCCAGGCGGTGCGGCAGGTCGGTCTCGTCACCGTCATCTGTGCCGTGCCGATCCTGCTGCTGCTCGTCGGTAGCGCGCTGGCGCTGCTCGGCAACCTGCGGCTGCGGCTGATCGTCGCCGTCGGCGCGGTCATGCTCGTGCCGCTCGGGATCCTGTCGTTCGTCCTGATCGGCGTGCTGGAAGGCGCGTACCAGGACGACCTTCGAGCGCGACTCGACCAGTCCGTCGCCAGCGCGCGCGCGGCGCTCGACGGAGAGCAGCAGGCCTTGCGCACGTCGTCGAAGGCCTGGGTCCAGGACCTCGCGGAGCAGTTCAGTTCGGCGATTGCGTCGTCCGACGTGGACGCGGCGATCCGGACGACGCTGGCGAGTCAACGGCCGCCCGCTTGGGGGGACGATGGCGGGTTCCTGCTGTTCGAGTTCCGCCCCGATCCGGCCCGCGTCGACGCCCCGGTTGCGCGCTCGGTGTTCCTCGGGCCCGACGACCTGCGCGAGCTCGACACGCCGCTGCGGACCGACCCCGGACTCTACGTCGCTTGGAGCGTCGTCATCCTCGGGGTGCGCGCGGACGCGGAGTTGCCGTTCGGCTCGTGTTCGCTGTCGGTCGGCCGGCGACTCGACACGGGGTTCCTCGACGGCGTCGCGCGCGACGGCGGCGACGTTCTGCTGTGCGGCACGAACGGATATGCGTTGGACCTCGACGCCGAGCAACGTCGTCGCGTCGACCCGGCCGAGGTGCGTGAGCGCGCGGTCGCCGGGATGGAAGTGCAGGAGACCGGCAAGCCGGTCGTCCGACACTTCGAGCGGGACGGCGAGCCCGTGGTCGCGATCTACGACGTGCTGCGTGACCTCCAGCAGACTCCGCGTGCGCTCCTCGGGATCCTCGAGCCCTACGAGGGCGCGACGCTCCCGCTCAGCATCGGGTCCATTCCGGTTCGGACGTTCTTCGTCGTCATGGCCGCGCTGTTGATCCTCTCGTCGCTGTTCCTCGGCTGGATCATGACGACGCGGATCTCACGCCCGATCGAGGAGCTCGAACGCGGAGCACGCGAGCTGATCCGAGGCGACTTCGACGTCCACATCTCGACCGAGGAGCGCGGACAGATCGGGCGACTGACGCGCACCTTCAACCAGATGTCGGACGAGCTGCGCGGCCGGATCGAGGACCTGCATGTGCTCAACCGTGGCATCCGCGATCTGACGTCGCGATTGCAGCCGGGCGAGGTGTTGGCGCATGCGGTGGCGTTCTACAACCGCAACACCCCGGCGGACCACGTTCGCGTGTTGCTGCGCGACCGCGTGCGCGAAGTCGCCGAGATCCACGGCGGGAAGGAGGTCGAGGTCGTCGACATCGAGGATGCGACGGTGCGCGAGGTGCTCGCGAGTTCGGGACCGTTCTCGATGCGTCTCACCGACGCGCTCGGCGCGGGGTTCTTGGCGGTCATGCCGGCGGCTCGCGCCGCGGTCGTCCTGCCGCTCGTGGTGTCGGGTCGCAACCACGGTGCGGTGTTGCTGTTGTTCCAGACCGCGGAACCCCCGGCTCTGGACCTCGAGCTGCACGCGACGATGGCGGTTCAGATCACTGCTGCACTCGAGAACGCTTGGCTCTACCGCACCGCGGTCGAGGATCTGCACACCGGAGCGTTCCGACCGGAGTACTTCGCCAATCGGGTCGCGCGGGCCGTGCGTGAGGCGCAAGGTCGTGGTGGCACCGTCGGCCTCGTCGGCTTGCGGTTGACGGATGGGGTCGCGAGCGCGGAAGGGCTCGGACAGGAGCGTCACGGGCGGTTCCTCGGGCGAGTCTGCGCGATCGTACGTCGCGTGTTCGGGCCGGACGCCGAACTCTGCCGCGTCGCCGACGACGAACTCCGCGTCATGGTCGAGGATCCCGAGCGGGAGGAACTCGAGCAGCGCTTGCACGAGATCGACGATCAGGTCCGCGCGACCGAGTTCGAACTCCCCGAGTCGGTGTCGACGGTCCGACTGTCGAGCGGGTACGCGTCGTATCCCGACGATGCCGCGAGTTCGGAGTTCCTCGCCGACGTGCTCGAGAGCCGACTGTTGCGAGGCATGCCGACCGTGGTCGGCGAGTCTCGACGACTGCGTCGCACACCGCTGGGCGGGAAGTTCGTCGAGAGTCCGGCGATGAACGCCGTGTTCCGCACGATCGAGCGCTTCGCGCCGACCGACATCTCGCTGTTGCTCGAGGGGGAGACCGGCGTGGGCAAGGAGATGCTGACCGACCTGATCCACGCGTGGAGCAAGCGCGCCTCGCAACCGCTGGTCAAGGTTCACTGCGCCGCGCTCCCGGAGGGCCTACTCCAGTCGGAGCTCTTCGGACACGAGAAAGGTGCTTTCACCGGCGCCCACGAGCGCAACATCGGGCGATTCGAGCAGGCGGACGGCGGGACGATCTTCCTCGACGAGATCGGTGAGATCTCACTCGAGGTCCAGGTTCAGTTGCTCCGCGTTCTGCAGCAGCGTGAGATCGAGCGTGTCGGCGGTGGCCGGCCGATCCCGGTCGACGTTCGGGTGATCGCGGCGACCAACCGGAACCTGCGCGAGATGGTTGCCGCCGGCACGTTCCGCGAGGATCTCTACTACCGACTGCAGGGGATGGTGATCCGCGTGCCGCCGCTTCGCGAGCGTCGTTCGGAGATCCCGGAGCTGGTCGAGTACTTCCGGGCCGAGTCGGTCGCGGCGGGTCAGACTTCGGTGCGCGGGTTCGCGCCGGACGCGATGGACGAACTGTTCCGACGACCGTGGCCGGGCAACATCCGCGAACTGCGCAACACGGTCCTGCGTGCGATGGTGTTGGCAGATGGCGAATTCGTCACCCGGGCCGATCTCGGCAGCGCGGGTGGCGACGTCGTCGTCGAAATCGCAGCATCGTTGCCGGCGGTGGTCCCAGCTGGCCGGACTCCAAGGACTCCGACGTCGGCGTCCGAGGCTCCGCCGGTCGTGATCCCAGCGGCCGATCCCGACGCCGTCGAAGCCCGACTGGCCAAGTTGCTCGCCTGGATCGAGGCGCACGGCGAGGTCTCCTCCAAGGAGGTGGCGGACGCGATCGGCATCAGTCCGCGCACGGCATTGCGCGATCTCAATCGACTGCAGGCCGAGGGGCGGCTCGAGCGGGTCGGAAAGCGGCGCGGTGCGCGGTATCGGCTGGCGAATTCCGCCGCAGACGAGTGACGAATTGGTGGCGAAATACTCGCCACGAAGGGCGCGTCCGAACTTTTTCGATTCCCACAAACCATTACGCTGAAGTGGTTTGAGGAAATCGGGGGTCCGTCCGATCGAACTTCGTTCAAACCGGAGGCACTCGAATTGCGAAGAGCTACGTCGATGCGGCTGCGAGTGGCTCGAGTTTCTCGAGATTCCACCGGCCACACACACCCGACGACCCATGACGACGCTCCATCGCTTCTGTGCAGCCTTCGCTCTCCTCTCGTGTCTCGTCGTCGGAGCCAAGGCCCAGGGCATCGAGGTCAAGGCCGACGCCACCGTGCTGTTCGGCTCGACCGCGACCTGCACCAAGCCCGCGTCGGTCGAGTGGAAGAAGGTCCGCAAGACGACCCCGGAGTGGCAGACGATCAAGTCGGAGGGCGTGAAGAAGGGCACCGCCCGCTACAGCCTGCTGATCTCTGAGATGACGCAGCGGCTCAAGCGTCTCGCGAAGTCGGTGGCCCAGACCCACGGATTCGACTGTGTCGTGTGCGAGGACGACATCGACGACGAGAAGGGTCTGGACGTCGAGGACGTCACCAAGCGCATCATCAAGTTGCTGGAGTCCGAGGCGGACGAGGCGTAGTCTCTTGCCCGCTCGGTCCTTCCGTGCGCGCCTGCGCGAGGGCCGGCTCACCCTGGGAGGGGTGCACGCGTGGCGGTGAATCTCCGGTTCCCGACGATCGGTCTGGCTGCGTTCGTGTGTGGATGCGTTTCCACACCGGTCCAGAAGCTCTGGGTCGATCCTCAGACGACGACCGCAACCTACGGGCCGGACGGTCGACCGATGGCCTCGGAGGCTGCGCTCGGCCCTTCGATCTGGGACCCGCCGTCCGAGGCGGCGCTGTCGGAGCTCGA
>JAGQQZ010000704.1 GCA_020425915.1 Planctomycetota bacterium
CGAACGACGGCGACGCGGCGACGGAGGGCGCCTCCTGTCGTTGCGAGCCCGAGTGAGGCCGTCGAGGACGACCGTCCAACACCCCCTCCAACGGATCCGACCGCCGACGATCGGACCGCTCCACGATCCGGCTCGCACGCCGATCCGCTTCTACCCCCGGGCAGAAGCCCTCCCCCGTTCCGCCGACCTATCCCTTCCCGTTCCCGTTCCCGTTCCCGTTCACTCGTCGCCGACGGCCAATCTTCCGCACGGCCTTCTTTCCGAACACCGCGTCGTAGACCTCTTTGAACTCCTCCACGTAGAAGAACCGCAACCCCTTCACGAGCTCCTTCTTCAGCTCTTCGACGTCGCCGCGGTTCTCCGCCGGCAGGATCACTCGCTTCAAGCCCAACCGCTGCGCGGCGACGACCTTCTCGCGCACCCCGCCGATCGGAAGCACTTCGCCGACCAACGTCAGCTCTCCGGTCATCGCGAGATCGGCCGGGAAGTTGCGCTTCGTCAGCACCGACACGAGCGCGCACGCGATCGCGATGCCGGCGGACGGACCGTCCTTCGGAATGGCGCCCGCCGGGAAGTGCACGTGGAAGTCGTGGTTGGTGACGTCGTCGAACGTGAATCCGAAGTCCGCCGCGTGGCTAGACAAGTAGCTGAGCGAAATGCGCACGGACTCGGACATGACGTCGCCGAGGCTACCCGTGAGCTTGAGTCCGCCCTTGCCCTTGATCTTCGCGGCTTCGATGTAGAGCACGTCGCCGCCGTGCGGTGTCCAGGCCAGTCCCTGCACGACACCGGGCACGCGAACGCGACGATCCATATCGGTCGCGAATCGCGGTTGCCCGAGCAGCTTCGGCAGCGCGTCGATCGTCACGCGGCCGGGCACCTTGCGCCGACTCGCGACCGCGGCAGCCGCCTTGCGGCAGAGCCGGACGATCTGTTTCTCGAGCCCGCGCACGCCGGCCTCGCGCGTGTAGTTCTGGATCATCGTGCGCAGCACCGGCGCGGTCAGCGACAGGTCCTTGCGCTTGAGTCCGTGGCGATCGAGCTGCTTGGGGAGCAGGTGTCGCAACGCGATCTGCACCTTCTCGGCGTTCAGGTAGCCGGCCAGCTCGATGACCTCCATCCGATCGCGCAACGGTTCGGGGATCTGTGGCAGCGCGTTCGCCGTCGCGATGAACATGACCTTCGACAGATCGAAGCTGACGTCGAGGTAGTGGTCGAGGAACTCGTGGTTCTGCTCCGGGTCGAGCACTTCGAGCAGCGCCGACGACGGATCGCCGCGGAAGTCGGAACCGAGCTTGTCGAGCTCGTCGAGCATGATGACGGGGTTGTTCGAACCACAGGCCTTGAGGCCCTGCATGATCCGCCCCGGCAACGCGCCGATGTACGTGCGGCGGTGCCCCTTGATCTCCGATTCGTCGCGCAACCCGCCGAGCGAGAAGCGCCAGAATTCGCGCCCCATCGCGCGGGCGATGCTGCGGCCCAGGCTCGTCTTGCCGACGCCGGGCGGGCCGGCGAAGCAGAGGATCGATCCCGCGTGTTCGGGCTTGAGCTTGCGCACCGCGAGGAACTCGAGCACGCGCTCCTTGACCTCGTCGAGACCGTAGTGGTCGTGGTCGAGCACGCGCGCGGCGACCTTGAGGTCCTGCCGATCGGGCGTGGACTTCGACCAGGGCAACGTGGTCAGCCAGTCGAGGTAGTTGCGCAGCACGCTGTACTCCGGCGACTCCACCGGCGTGGTGCGCAAGCGACGCATCTCCTCCTCGGCACGCTCTTGTGCCTCGATCGGCAGATGCGCGCTATCGAG
>JAGQQZ010000705.1 GCA_020425915.1 Planctomycetota bacterium
ACGTCGGTTCGGGCGTCGCGGCGTCCGCGGTCTCGATCGACAAGGTCCGCACCCGCGAGTGCTTCGTCCAAGCGGGCATCCCCGTGCCACGCGGCTGCACCGGCGAGCTGCCCCTAGGGACGGACGAGATCGCGCGTGAGGTCGCCCGAGTGGAGGCGAAGGTCGGCTATCCGAGCTTCGCGAAGGTCGATTGTTCGGGTTCGTCGATCGGGGTTCGCGCGCTCGCCGGTCGACCCGACCTCGTGGCCTTCTTCGAGGAGTCGAGGGGCTGCGGTCGTCGGTACCTCGCCGAGGTCGCCGTCACCGGGGACGAGGTCTCGGTCCCGGTGCTGGGCAACAGCGGCGAGACGCTTCGTTCGCTACCACCGGTCGGGATCTATCCGGTGCACGACGGCTATTTCACCTTCGACGCGAAGTACACCCCTGCCGCCTGCGAGGAAGTCGTACCGCCGCGCGGATGGGGAGCGGACGAGTGCGCGGCGGTGGAGGAACTCGCGGTGCGATGCCACGAAGTCTTGCGGTGTGACGGAATGTCACGAACCGATATGATCGTGGGGCGCGATGGCCCTGTCGTGCTCGAGACCAACACGATCCCGGGGTTCACGGCCGAGAGCCTGTTCCCGAAGTCTGCCGCGCACGTCGGGATCTCGTTCCGAGAGCTCGTCGATCGGTTCTTCGAAGCAGCTGCCCGACGTTGGGGCGTCGCACTGTGATTTCCGAAGCATTGCCGCCGTGCCGCGAACGGTGGCCGCGATGAGCGCGATCGTCGTCCAACAACCCGATGCCGTGGGTCGTGAACCCGCGAACCTGCTCGAGCAGATCGCCGCCGAGCCAGCGCTACTGCAGCTCGTCGTCCTCGTGTTGCTCGGGATCGTGCTCTGGGTCCTGCTCAACCGGATGGCACACGCGGTTCGCGAGGCCCGCAGCCGCGCCGCGACGCGCGACTTCCTGGTCGGCGTCGAGCAGGTGTTGCACGGCGACCCGACTCGGGCGGCCAAGCGACTCGAGAGCGTGCTGTCCGAGGACCCCGAGAACACCACGGCGCGGCTGTTCTACGCCTTGGCTCTGGCGGAACTGGGCAAGCCCGGCGAGGCACACAAGCACCACGTCCAGCTCGCCCGCGGTTTCGGCGTCGCGTCCTTGCGCAACGAATCGGCGATGGCCGAGAGCCTGCTCGACAGCGGTCGCGCGGGCGAGGCCGTCGATGTCGTCGTCGCCCTGGCGGCGCGGCATCCACAGGACCTCGACGTGGCTCGGCTCGAGTTGCGTTCCCAGCTCGCCGCAGGCAACCAGCGGGAGGCCGGCGAGGCCGCGCTGCGTCTCGCCCGGCGCCTGCCCGTCGGCGCGGAGCGCGACCGGGTCCAGGACGAGGGTGCGCGCGCGTTCGCGATGGCTGCGAAGGTTCGCATCGCGCGCGGGGACCACGGGGCAGCGCGTGAGCTCCTCGAACTCGCGGCACGTTGTCGTGACCACCTGCCGGAGACCCGGCGAACCGCGCTCCTCCTCGACTACGCGGAAGGTGGCGAGGCGTCCGTGGAGCGCCTGCTCGCCTCGCCATCGGGGGACGAACCCGAGTCGTGCGAGACCCGGCCCGCGGTCATCGAGCCGACGCGCTCGATCGGAGCCGTGGCCATTCTCGGCCGACTCTCGCCGGCCGGCGCCTACGTCTGCGGAGCCTGCGACGCGCCGTCGACGGAGCCACTCACGACCTGCCCGCACTGCGGCGCGACCGGTCGCGTGCGGGCGACCGAGCCCGAGCTCGTCGCCGAGGTTGACTCGCCCGTTCACGTCATCGATGCGATCGAGGAGAACCGTGCGCACGTGCAGCGGTTACTGCGGCGGCTCGGCGACCGGGATCCGGAGGTGGAGGCCGAACTCCTCGCGATCGGCGAGGGTGCGGTCGAGGAGACGTTGGCGCGCGCGGTCGAGGCAGGACCCGACGACACGGTTTGGCTGCCACTCCTGCAGCGAATGGGGCCGTCGATCGTTCCGGCTCTGTTCGACGCCTACCGACGCCGCAAGGACGACTGGCTGACCCGCTTCGGTGAGCTGATCGGTCGCCGGTCGGCGTCCGCCGTCGTCGGTCGGATCGTCCAGTCGTTCGGACGCGAGGCGCTGCCGCAGTTCCGCGAGCTGCTCGACGCGGCGGACCGTGAGTTGCGCTCGGTCATCATCGACTACTACATCGGACTCGCCGACCAGGCCGAGTTCCAACGCATCCTCGAGCGCTTCCCGCCGGTCGAGATCGTCCGGCGACTCGAGCGTGCACCGGGCGACGTCCTGCGGCGATTCGTCGCGACCGTGGAGCCGGGTTCGTTCCAGGCCCAGGTCCTGCTGGTCGAGCCGGCGTTCACGCGTGACGTCGATGTGTTCCTGTCGATCGACGCGGACTCGAAGGGCGCGGCGGAGGAGGTCCTCGGAAGGCGCGGATTCAGTCGTTCGCTGGTCCGGGTGCTGATCGAGAACCTGACCGACCCCGCTCGCGGCGCGGTCGCCGAGCGGTTGCTCGACGGCTTCGGCGAGCGCGGGGC
>JAGQQZ010000706.1 GCA_020425915.1 Planctomycetota bacterium
GCGGCGGTCGTTGGGGCGCGAGTCGGCTTCGGATTGCCCTACCTCCACGCGCGCATGGAGTGTGATCGCCGTGGCGACACGGTGCACTACCTGAGCGAGCGGACGGATCGTCGCGCGCCGCCCGCGCGCTTCGCGGGTTGCTATCGAGCTTCGGGCGCGTTCGCTGCCGCGGCGCCGGGCTCGTTCGAGCACTTCCTCAGCGAGCGCTACGCGATGTTCGTCGCGCGGCGCGAGCGCATCTACTGCGGAGACATCGCGCACCCGCCCTGGGAACTGGCGCCGGCCGAGGTCGATCTCGACATGTGCGACATGGCGCGTATCGCCGGTCTCGAACTCGCCGGCCCGCCGGTCTCTGCGCTCGTGGCCGCACCGCAGGATGTCGTGGCCTGGTGGCTGCAGCGCCGTTGAGGCATCACGCGCGCGCGAGCGATCGAATCGTCGCGAGCCGCACGCGTTCGCCTTCGATCACCGCATGGCGCAGGTCGTGCTCGGACAACGTTCCGGTCAGCGTGCGTTGCGAGTCGCGCATCGCGACCGTGCGGCCGACGAGGCCGAGTCGCTCGCGGAACTCGGTCTCGAGTCGTGCGAGGTCCCCGTCGGCGAGTGCGGTCGCCGCGCGGTCGATCGCCGACGCGACGTCGAAGAGCACCGCTTCGCGATCGATGGGGGAGCCGGAGCAGAGCGAGAGCGAGGTGGCCTTCTCGGCGAGCTCGGCCGGGAACGACGTGCGGTTCACGTTGACGCCGACGCCGATCAGGAACGTGGCGGGCGGATTTCCCGTCGCGTCGATCAACACTCCGGCGAGCTTCCGGCCGGTGCACAGCAGGTCGTTCGGCCACTTGATCCGGACGTCGCGGTCGGCGTGACGATCGAGGGCGCACGCGATCGCGACCGGGATCGCGCTCGCGACCAGGGCGGCGTCGTCGAGCCGCAGGCCCTCGATCCGTAGCGTGACCTCGAGATCGAGCCCGGGTGCGCCGTGCCAGGTCCGACCGAGCCGGCCGCGTCCGGCCTGCTGCTCGTCGGCCCACACGATGCCGGAGCCGGACAGCTCGAACGCGAGGTCCTGGGTCGATTCGCACACCGGCACCCGCACGAGCTGGCCGAATCGAGTCGCTTCCCGGAGCCGATTCTCGAGCGGATCTGTGGGAGACATCGTCAATGTCGTGAAGTTCGACCCTCGGTCGTGCCGATAGACCCGGGTGTGTGAATCCTCCCTGCCAAGGGAGGGTCAGGCAAAGGATACCCGAGAGTTGGACGAACCGGTCAGAACCGATCTGCCGCGAGGATTCGGCGGAACCGTCGAGGGTTGGCACGAGATCGTGCCGCTCGAGGGTCGGGTCCTGCGATTGCCGCACGACGCGATCCAGGACGGTCCGTCATTGCGGGTGCCGGACGGCACCTTCGATACGATCTTCGTCGAGGCATTCGTCGAGGGGCTCGGGAACTTCGAGCGGTTCGTCGCGCAGCTCGCCGAGCAGCTCGCTCCCGGTGGGCGATTGCTGATCGATGCCGAACACTGCAACGGTCCGCAGATGTTGCGGCGCGTGCTCGAGGGCAAGCGCAGCAACCTCGATCCGGCGGGGTCGTTCTGGATGCCGGAGCTGCCGCTCGGTCCGCAGCGGATGGTCGCCGCGTGCGAGGCGTCGGGCTTGCTCGTCGAGGACGTGCTCCGCGTTCCGCATCCCGATCGCGTCTCGCCGCGATTCGTGCAGAGCCTGATCGCACACGGATACATGGCGTCGAACCTCGCCGGCGGTGCGCCGGCGGCGCGCCACTGGCTGATCGCCTCGCGCAACCCGATCGTGTCCGGGACCGTCGTCATCGGTCCCGGGGACGGCGAACGGCAGCAGCGGACCCGGAACTGCCTCTCGGAGTTCCTGCCGAACGACTGGAGGGTCGTCGTTGCGAACGAGGCGACCGAGACCGAGGCGATCAACCGTGCGGTCGCCACGAGTGCGGGTGCCACGTTTTGGTTCCTGCGCGCGGGCTCGTCACCGCGCGAGACGCAATTCGTCGAGCTGCTCGGCAGCTCGGCACTCGGCCCGACGGTTCCCGGCGGCGACGACGGTCCGGCTCGCGCCGGCGATCTGAACGGACTGATGGTCCGCCGATCGGACCTGATGCTGCTCGGTCCGATCGACGAGAGCTGGTCGCTCGACGCGATCGCGTTCGAAGACTTCGGCATGCGGTGCGATGCGTGCGGCAAGTTCCTCGCGTTCGTCGGTGGTCTGCTCGATGGCCCGGAGCTCGAGCATCCGAAGGTCGACCTCCTGCAACGCGAGTCCGAACGTCTGTTCGAGCGCTGGGAAGGTGTCGGTGCGTCCGCGGAAGCGGCGGTCGAACTCCCGCCGGTCGAAGTCCCTTGGGAAGGTCGCGAGCCACGCGTTTCGCTGTGCATGATCACGCGCGACGAGGAGCGCTACCTGGACGAATGCCTGCGTCGCGCGAAGCCCGCGGTCGACGAGATCGTGATCGTCGACACCGGCTCCGTCGATCGCACGATCGAGATCGCGAGGTCCCACGGCGCGACGGTCGTCGAGGAGCGGTGGCAGGACGACTTCGCCAAGCCGCGCAACACCGGCCTCGATCACGTCAACGGCGACTGGGTCCTCGTACTGGACGCGGACGAGATGCTCGACGACGGCAGTGCCGAGGCGATTCGTCGCCTCGTCGAGGAGCCGCGAGCGAGCGGCTACCACGTCCGATTCACGAACGTGTTCGGTGGCGAGAAGACGCTCGGCGTTACGATGGTGCGCCTGTTCCGCAACCTGCCGGGGCTTCGCTGGGCCAACCGCATCCACGAGCAAGTGACGCCGTCGCTGCTCGAGGCTGCCGCCGATCGCAATCTCTCGTTGCTCCCCGCGTTGGACGTCCACGTCCTGCACTACGGCTACCAGCCCGAGATCATGGACGCGCGCGGCAAGCTCGAGCGCAACGAACGGCTGTTCCGGCTGCAGCTCGCCGAACACCCGGACGACGTCTACTCGCTCTACAAGTACGGCGACTTCCTGCGCCGTTGCCCCGGTCGCGACCGTGACGCGCGAGAGGTGCTCGATCGAACGCTCGAACTCATCCTCGAGCGCTTCCCGACGACGCCGCGTGGCCTGCCCTACGCCGGCGAGGTCGCAGCGCTGTGCGCGCTCGAGGCCGCGCGGGAAGAGGACTACGACCGCGCCGAGCAGATCATCGAGACCGCGCTTCGACGCTTCATGGTCACGCCGAACCTCCACTACATCGCGGCCAGCATCGCGTTGCGCCGAGGACGTGAGGACACGGCGATCGCGCACTACGAGCGCTGTATGAGCTACCGCGGGCAGACGCTCGTGGTTCCGATCCAGGACGGCATCACCGGTCATGTCTCGATGACCGGGATCGCGCAGGCGCTGCTGCAGAAGGGTGATCGAGTCGGTGCGCGCCGAATGCTGGAGAAGGCGCTGGCGATCGACCCGTCACACGACGTCACCACGATGGTGCTGTCGCGGCTGTGGCTCGAGGAAGGCGACATCCAGCGCGCGCTGTCGGTGTTGACCGACTACCTGAACCGCTACCCCGAGTCGGCCGGAGTGTGCCAGCAGACATCGATGCTGCTCGCGCAACTCGGCTACACGGACCAGGCCAAGCGCATCGGTGAACGAGCAGTGGCACTGCTCGAGGCCGATGCATCCCAGATCGAAGCGAATCACATGAGGAAGACGTTGGCCGCGCTCGCGTGAGCTGCCGGTCGAGTCGAAACAAGGAGATGCAGATGCAAACCACCCAGCCGCAACCCGGGACCCGAACGAGCCCGCATTCCACGACCCCTCCGATCCAGGAGACGGGTTTCCAGCCGATTCCGACGCGCATGTCCGATCTCGCGCCGCTGATCGTCGAACCGCCGGCGGAGACCAAGACCGCCGTCGCCGAGACGCTCGAAGGTCTCGAGGTCCAACTCGCGAGCGTGCACGCGATCACCGCCGAGGCCTACGCCTCGCAGGGTGACTACGAGAACGCGCACAAGCACGTCGAGATCGCCGTGCAGATGCAACCGGACGATCCGCGCTATCAGAACCAGGTCGGCTACCTGCGTTACTTGACCGGCGACGACGGCGGGGCGGTCCGCGCGTTCTGCAAGGTCATCGACGCGATCCCTGACCAGGTGGACGCGATCTGCAACCTCGGCATGGTGTTCTTCGGATTGGAGAACTGGGCCGAAGCGAAGGAGTGGTTCACGCGCGCTGCGCAGATCCAGCCGAACGACGCGGAGATCTGGAACAACCTCGGTGCGGCGATCTTCCAGTGTGGTAGCCCGCAGCAAGCGGTGCCGTACTTCCGGAAGGCTTTGGAGATCGATCCGCACAACGAAGACGCGAAGGCCAACCTCGCGAGCTGCTGAGCGAGGCGGCGTCTTCCTCATTACGGCTTTGCGGAGCCTGGCACGGGGTCGATCGATTCGCGCGGGTGCGAGTCGGTTGGTTCGGTGCTGGGCTTTGTACGTTGGGGTTCGGATGGGGTTGCGGTGTGCGTGGGAGGGCCTTCACTCGGGCTCGCAACGACA
>JAGQQZ010000707.1 GCA_020425915.1 Planctomycetota bacterium
CTCAGCGGCCGCGCGACGATTCCGATTCCGGAGTCGCGTCGTGCCGCGGATGGGGATGCAATCGTCGTGCGCGGTGCTCGACACCACAACCTGAAGGGAGTCGACTTTCACGTTCCGCTCGGTTGCCTCGTGGCGGTGACCGGAGTGTCGGGTTCGGGGAAGTCGACGCTCGTCGACCATGTGTTGCAGCGCGCGCTGCGGCGAGAACTGCACGGCGCGCTCGATCGACCCGGCGACCACGACCGCATCGAGGGGCTCGAGCACGTCGACAAGATCATCGAAATCTCCCAGTCGCCGATCGGGCGGACGCCGCGCAGCAACCCCGCGACCTACACCGGGCTCTGGGATCACGTGCGCGACCTGTTCGCCAAACTGCCCGAGTCCCGCGTCCGGGAGTACAAGAAGGGTCGCTTCTCGTTCAACGTGCGCGGTGGCCGGTGCGAGACGTGTGAGGGTGCGGGCGTGTCGACGCTCGAGATGCAGTTCCTCGCGCCCGTCGAGATCGTCTGCGACGACTGCGGTGGCAAACGGTTCAACCCCGAGACGCTCGAGATCGAGTTCCGCGGCCAGAACGTCGCGCAGATCCTCGACCTGACGGTCGACGAGGCCGCCGAACTCTTCGCCGCGCTGCCGAAAATTGCGCGGCCGCTCGAAACTCTGCGGGACGTGGGCCTCGGCTACGTCAAACTCGGCCAGCCGTCGACCACCCTGTCGGGCGGCGAGGCCCAGCGCGTCAAGCTCGCGACCGAACTCCACCGGCCCGCGACCGGCCGTACGATCTACGTGTGTGACGAACCGACGACGGGTCTCCACACCGACGACGTGCGCAAGCTCCTGACCTGCCTGCAAAGGCTCGTCGACGCCGGCAACACCGTCGTCGTGATCGAACACAATCTCGACGTCATCAAGAGCGCCGACTGGATCGTCGACCTCGGTCCGGAGGGTGGGCCGGGGGGCGGCGAGATCGTGGCGACCGGTACCCCCGAGTCGGTGGCCGACGTCGCGCGGTCGTTCACGGGGCAGGCGCTCCGCCCGATCCTGCGACCGCGGAAGCGTGCCGCCGCGGCGAAGCGCGCGCGTGCACCGAAACGCGAGCCTGCGCCGACCAGGATCGAGGTGCGTGGGGCGCGCAAGAACAACCTGCGCTCGGTCGACGTGGACGTGCCGATCGATGCCTTCACCGTCGTCACCGGTGTCTCCGGTTCCGGCAAGACGAGTCTGGCGTTCGACACCCTGTTCAGCGAGGGCCAGCGCCGCTTCGTCGAGAGCCTCTCGACCTACGCGCGACGCTACCTCGGTCGGCTCGACAAGGCCCCGGTCGAGCGACTCGATGGCCTCGGTCCTTCGATCGCGATCGACCAGCGCGCATCGAGTCGCAGCCCGCGTTCGACGGTCGCGACGGCCACCGAGATCCACGACTACCTGCGGCTGCTGTACGCCCGCGTCGGACGGCCACACTGTCCCGACCACGGCGGCGAACTCGTGCGTCACGCCCCGAGCCAGATCGCGAGCCAGCTCGCCCGCGAATGGTCGGATCAACGTGGTTACGTGCTCGCGCCGGTTGCGGTGCCGGAAGGCCTCGGCGAGCGGGCGAAGCAGAAGCGCGTCGAGTACGCCGAGGCGCTCCGTGCGGACTGGCGCGAGAACGGCTTCGTCCGCGCGCTCGTCGATGGCGCCGAACACCGGCTCGAGGAGCCGATCCCGATTCCGCCGAAGGGCTGGCCGGAGCTCCTGCTCGTCGTCGATCGCGTGAGCTTCAAGCAGCGCGCGCGCCTCGTGGACAGCTCCGCACAGGCCGCCGAGCGGGGGCACGGTCGCGTCGTCGCGCGAACGACGAACGGCGACGAGCGCGTGTTCACGGTCGACAGATCCTGTCCCGAGTGCGGACATCGGGTCCCGGAGAACCCGCATCCCCGCTACTTCTCGTTCAACCACCACCAGGGGGCGTGCGAATCGTGCGCTGGACTCGGTCGGCTGCTGCGCTGCGATCCGGAGCGACTCGTCAATCACCCGGATCTGCCGACGTTCGGCGGGGCGATCCAGCATCGTGGCGCGGCGTTCACCTTCCTGACGAAGAAGACGGGTTGGTACGCGAAGATCGCCCAGGCGGTCGCCAAGCGGTACGGGTTCTCGCTCAGCGCACCGTTCCGTGACCTGTCGCCCGAGGCGCAGGCACTCCTGCTCCACGGCTGCGGCGACGAGCGGTTCGACGTCGTGTTCTCGCGCAAGCGAAAGACCTCGTCGCGTCGGTTCGAGAGCTCGGTGACCTGGAAGGGACTGGCGACGCAGATCGAGGAGTGGGCACACGGCGAGGGCGGAGGCGACGAGCAGCAGGACAGTCGCTATGCCGCGGTCATGCACGAAGCCGAGTGTGCCGCGTGCGGCGGTGAGAGACTCGCGCGCGCGCAGCGTCACGTCACGATCGGCGGCCTCAACCTCCCGGCGTTCACGCGGCAGACGGTCGACGAGGCGATCGGCTGGCTCGCGAAGTTGCGGCTGCGCAAGTCCGAACGCACCGTCGCGGACGAAGTGCTGCGCGAGATCGGCAACCGGCTCGGATTCCTGACGTCGGTGGGGCTCGGCTATCTGACGCTCGATCGGTCGGCCGCGACCTTGTCAGGCGGCGAGGCGCAGAGGATTCGGCTCGCGACCCAACTCGGCAATCGACTGGTCGGCGTGTTGTACGTGCTCGACGAGCCGACGGTCGGGCTGCACCCACGTGATACCGCGCAGTTGCTGCGGACGCTGCAGGACCTGCGCGATCTCGGCAACACGGTCGTCGCCGTCGAGCACGACGAGGCGATGATCCGGGCTGCAGACCACGTCATCGACGTCGGGCCGGGCGCCGGCCATCGCGGCGGGCGCATCGTCGCTGCAGGCGCGCCGCGCGACGTCGCGCGCGCCGACACCCTGACCGGACGCTACCTGCGCGGCGATCTGCGGGTCGAGCCGCGGCCGACGACTCGCGAGCCGATCGGGAGGATGAGCGTCCGCGGCGCAGACGCGCACAACCTGCGCGGGATCGACGTCGAGTTCCCGCTCGGTGTGTTGACGACGGTGACCGGAGTGTCGGGGTCCGGCAAGTCGTCGCTCGTGTTCGACTCGCTGCTGCCGCGACTACGGGACGACGAACTCGAGTTCGAGGGTGTCGACGAACTCGCGGCCGTCGTCGTCGATCAGAGCCCCATCGGCACGACGCCGTCGAGCAACCCGGCGACCTACACCGGGATCTTCACGCCGATCCGTGAGTTCTTCGCGCAGTTGCCGGCGAGCAAGGTGAAGGGCTTCAAGCCAGGTCGATTCTCGTTCAACGTGGCCGGCGGTCGGTGCGACCACTGCGAAGGCAAGGGGCAGATCCGGGTCGAGATGCACTTCCTCGCCGACGTCTGGGTTACCTGCGAGATCTGCTCCGGGCGGCGCTTCAACGCCGAGACGCTGTCCGTGGAGTATCGGGGCAAGTCGATCAGCGACGTGCTCGAGCTCGAGGTCGTCGAGGCGCTCGAGCTGTTCGGCAACCACAAGCGATTGCGGCGCCCGTTGCAGTTGTTGTGTGACGTCGGACTCGGCTATCTGAAGTTGGGGCAATCGGCGAACACGTTGAGCGGCGGCGAGGCGCAGCGGATCAAGCTCGTCGCTCAACTCGCCAAGCGTCCGCGCGGCCACAACGTGTTCCTGCTCGACGAACCGACCACGGGACTGCACATGGACGACGTGGCGAAGCTCCTGGTCGTGCTGCAACGACTCGTGGATCGAGGCGACACGGTCGTCGTCATCGAGCATCATCTGGACGTCATCAAGTGTGCGGACTGGGTCATCGAGCTCGGTCCGGAGGCCGGGGCCGGCGGCGGGGACGTCATCGCGACCGGGACGCCGACGCAAGTGTCGCGCACGCGCGGCAGTCACACCGCTCCGTTCCTACGCGAGGCGCTCTCGGTGGCCGCGGCCGGAACGAAGCCGCGTCGCGAACGGCGCGCACGGGGCGAGGCCGGCTGAGGATGTACGACATCAACACCCCGAAGCTACCCGACGCCATGCGCGTCCTGGCCGTCAGCGACGGTCGCGGCGACGTGGACCGGATCGAGGCCGTCGTCGAGCGAGCGATCGATGGCGGCGTGCGCGCGTTCCAACTTCGCGAACCTTCGCTGACGGCGCTCGCGCTGGCGCGGCTGTGCGAGCGCCTGCGTCCTTCGATCGCGGCGGCGAGCGGAATACTGCTGGTGAACGACCGCGCCGATCTGGCCTTCGCGGGAATCGCAGACGGCGTGCATCTCGGTCGGCGTTCCCTGCCTCCTGCGATCGTGCGAGAACGACTGCGTCGGCCCGCGCTGGTCGGGTTCTCCGCGCACGATGCGGAGGAGTTGGGCCGCGCCGGAGCTGCAGGATGTGACTACGCCACCTTGTCCCCGGTCTACGCAACGAGCTGCAAGCCTGGCGCTGACGTTCTCGGACCGGTGTTCGCGAGCGAACTCACGGTCCGCGCGCGCCTGCCCGTGCTCTGGCTCGGAGGCATCGCGCCGGGGCGGCTCGAAGACGTGCGCGCATCCGCGGCGTTCGGCGTCGCCGTGCGCAGCGCGCTGTTCGAAGCCGACGACGTCGAGGGTGTCGCGCGTCGATTGACGGCTCTCGTGCGCTGCTGACACCGTATGATTCGCGCCTCGTGAGTGTCGATCCGAAGCGACTGAGGCCGTGGATCCGACGCGCGATCCTCGTCGCGGTCGTGGTCATGGCCGTGCTGCTGTACCGCAACTACGGCTGGCTCCGCGTCCCCGCCGGCATGGACACGATGCCGGCCGACTGCCCGGCGGGAGCGCTCTGCATCATCGCGAAACAGCCATCGGCCGTGCAGCCGGGTTCGATCGTGTTCGTCGATCTGGCGACCGGGGGGACCGTCGTGACGCGGGTGCAGCGCGTGGTCGGCGACGACATCGTCGTCTCGAACGACAACCGGAATTCGCGTTTCGCGTTCGACGACGGTGGCGCGGTCGTGTCGATCGACCAGGTGCGCGCGCTCGTGATCACCGTGCTGACCGACGATTGATCGAGATGGTCGACGAACGGACCTTCACGCGCGGTCTAGCGGCGTTCTTCGCTGGCGTGCGCGACGTGCCCGTCGGCATCGGCGACGACGCAGCCGTGCTCGACTTCGATGGGGCTCGGGTCACGGTGACCTGTGACCCGGTCGTCGCTGGCGTGCACTTCGAGCCGACCGCCGACCCGGTCGCGATCGGGCGGAAGGCGATCCTGCGCAACGTCTCGGACTTGGCGGCGATGGGGGCCGAGCCCGCGTACGCCCTGGTGTCGGTGCTGTTGCCGCGCGATGCGGCGCACGTGCGGGACGGGGTCTTCGAAGGCTTGCGAAGCGCGGCCGTCGAATGCGGCGTCCAGGTCGTGGGCGGTGACATCGGCACGACGCCGGGTCCGTTGACGATCACCTGTACGCTGATCGGTCGCTCGACGGAGCGCGTGCTACGTCGTGATGGCGGGGAGGTCGGGGATCGGATCCACGTGACCGGTCCGCTCGGCGGAGCGCTACTCGGTCGCCACTTGGAACCTCGACCGCGAGTCGCCGAAGGACTCTGGCTGGTCGAGCGATCGGAGGTTCGGGCCGCGATCGACGTCAGCGACGGCCTGACCCTCGATCTCGCGACGCTGTTGATCGCTTCGGGGTTGCCCGGAGCGGAGCTCGACGAAATCGCGATTCCGGTGCACGACGATGCGGTCCGTGCGGCGTCGTCCGACGGCTCGACCGCACTCGAGCACGCGCTGGCCGATGGCGAGGACTACGAGTTGCTGTTCCTGGTCCGCGGTGATTCGCTGCCGGCCGACGGCCCGCTCGCGCCCTGCGCGCGACGACCGATCGGTCGGACGATCGATCGAGAGGGGATCTGGTTGCGCGCGGTGGACGGCTCGGCGCGAAGGCTCGAGGTCGGAGGGTACCAACATGGGATCTGAGTTCCGGATCGAGTGCGGACTACCGGACGCGGACGCGACGCATGCGCTCGGGCGCGCCATCGGCGCGCGTCTGGAGTCTGGGGATGGCGTGGCCCTGGTCGGAGATCTGGGTGCCGGCAAGACGACGTTGACCCGTGGGATCGCCGAGGGGCTCGGGATCGACGATCCCGGCGCGGTGACGAGCCCGACCTACCTCGTCGTGGTGGAGCACCGAGGACCCGTCCCGCTCGTGCACGTCGATGCCTATCTGCCAGAGAAGACGCGTGGGTTCCTCCTGGACGGCGGCGTCGACTACCTCGGCGAACTCGGTGGTGTCGTCGTCGTCGAGTGGGCGGACCGAATCGCGGATCTGATGCCGGAGGACACGCTGCGGGTCGTGCTGGCGCCGAGCCCCGAGGGCGGTCGTGTCGCGCAATTATGCGGAGGAGCGAAATTCGAGTGGGTCCCGGACCTCGCACGAACCCTAGAATGAGCCGGAAAGCGCCGATTTCCGGCTGAACCCCGTGGCGCTCGGAGGCGTTGGCCCCCGCAGTCCCTCAGAAGCCGATCGATGACCGACGATTCGTCCCGTGAACACTCCGCAGCCGACCTCCTGTCGAGGTTTCGCGACGGCGACACTGCGGCGTTCGAGGAACTGGTCGAGGAGTTCGAGGCGCGACTCGTGCAGTTCTTCTACCGGCTGTGTTGGGATCGCGGCCGCGCCGAGGATCTGACCCAGAACCTGTTCCTCAAGCTGCTCCGCACATCGAGTCGGTACCGCCCCGAGGGCAAGCTCGCGACGTTCATCTTCCGGGTCGCGACCAACCTCTGGATCGATCAGTATCGCGCCGACCGCCCGCGTCGACGGTTGTTCTCGCTCGATCAGGCACTGCTCGGTGGGGAGGAGCCGCTCCAGGGTGGTCGGGCGCCGATGCCGCACGAGGTCGTCGAACTGGACGAGGAGAAGCAGCGGCTTCGCGCGGCGCTCGAGAAGTTGACCGAACCTCACCGACTGGTCTTCGAGCTGGCCGTCTACCAGGAGCTCCCCTACGCCGAGATCGGCCGCATCCTGTCGATTCCCGTCGGCACCGTGAAGTCGCGAATGCACAACTCGGTGCGCGCCCTCAAGAAACTGCTGAACGACGAGTCGGAGGGCGACCGACAAGACCGTGGGGCGGAGGCTGCGGAGCCTCGGTCCTTTCGATCCCGGGGAGTGAGCTGATGGCCGACGACGCACGACAGGAATCCGACGACTCGCGGTTGGGCGACCTCGTCGATCACGTCCTCGGCCAGAGCACGGCGTCCGAGCGCGACGCGTTGCGGGCGGAGATCGCGGACGACGTAGAACTCGCGGTCGAGTGCGGGGACCTGCGCCGGATGTTCGACGAGATGCGCTCCCTACGAGTCGCGCCGTCGGGCAACGTGGCGATCGCGATGCGTTTCGCCGCCCATCGTCGGGCACGTCTCCGTGGAGACGGGAGGCCCGTCCACGTCGCGACGCGCATCGTCCAGGTACTCGGCGTCGCGGCTGCGATGTTGGTCGGATTCGTGTTCCTCGATCGCTTCGCTCGTCACGGCACCGTGGAGAAGGTGCAACCTCTGGTGTCGCAAGCGATCGTCCGCGAGGTTCCGAGCGTCGATACGCATCTGACGGCGCTGTTGTCGGCGGACAACCTGCCGGTGCACGACGCGACGTTCGTCGAGAGTCTGCGCCCGTACGACGACCTCCCGCTGCCAGATTCGTTCCCGGGTTGGCTCTCGGCGACCCAGCGGCTCGACGATCTGCGTGAGCAGTTCCGATTGCGGTTCGCGAGCGAGGAGCGCCATCGTTTGCTCCGCTCGATCGGTTCGCCGAAGCTCGACGATCGGCTCGGCGTGCTCGCCGACGACATCGCCGCGCAGGTCGAGGATCGAATCGATGCAGGTCGGATCGACGTCGACGATCTGTCGCTGGCGATTCGCGCGATGGTTGCTGCGGGATCCTCCCGGGTCGAAGGGAAACACAGCGCGACCGTGCATCGTTGCGCCTACGAACTCCTCGATCGGTTCGAGTCGTTCGACGACGGCGAGACCGCGACCGCGCTCGCCGCGTTGTCGGAGTTGGCGGTTCTCGAGGGCGGTCGATTGGTCGACGTGGTCGGTCGCCACGCCGCGCGCATCGCGCAGTCCACCCTCACGCCGCGTTCGGATGGTCAGCGGCCTACGTTGCTCCATTGGAGCACGCCGTCGATGCGGCTCGCCGATGCCGGGCGCCTGCTTCGGCTCGCCCCGGCGTTCGGAGTCCATGCCGGGGTCGCGCACCGCGCCCGGATGATGATCGCCGCGCACCTGGACGAGAGAGTCGCGCTCGACTCGGATGTCGAGGCGCCGAGCCTGGTCGCGGCGCAGCTCTACGGCTTCGGCGACCTCATCGATCGCGAGGGCGCGGACCGAGCTCTTCGCCTCTGGAATCCGCGCCTCCTCGTGCCGGACTTCGTCGCACTGCACCACCTGGCGTGGAGCCGCGTTCCTACCCGCCCAGGTTGGGCGCGGTTCCAGGAGCATCTGCGGGCGCTCTCGAGCATCGAGACGCCGCCTCGTGTGCGCGACTCCGCGTCGCTGCTGCTGTGCCTGTCGATGAACTACGCCGCCCCGGAGGCACTCGGCGAGCTGGTGGCGCGCGGCATGTGATCGACAGCGGTCGTGCTCCGATTCGCGGTCGAGCGTCGTGGTTCGCGCGGCTATGCTGCGCGGCCGAATGATCAGGCCCGTCGCTACACTCGTGCTCTGTCTCGCGCCCTGTGTGATCGCTCAGGAGCCTGAGGGGCAGCCGGACAAGCCCGCGGTCTCGAGGTTGGCCGACATCCCGATCCCGACCGATCAGCGGGGAGTCGAGGTTCTCGAGCTCACGGTCTTGGACGCGATGCGGATCGGTCGGACCTACAACCTGGACCTGCGAGCGGATGCGTTGGTACCGCTGGAGAGCGCGGAGAGCGTTCGGGTGGAGGAGGCACTGTTCGAGCCGGAGTTCTTCGGCAAGGTCTCGACCGGGCGTAGTACGAGTCCACAGCGAAACGTGTTCCAGCCGTCGATCAAGCGCGAGACGGTGTCGGGGGAACTCGGGTTCCGGCAGCGGGTCGTGACCGGAGGTTCGTTCGAGTTCACGTTCTCGCCATCGCGGCTGCGGCAGGACACCTCCACGGTCGGCTTCCCGACACGACAGTTCACGTCGTCGTTCGTCGCGACCGTGACGCAACCGTTGTTGCGCGGTGGGTGGTCCGACTATGCGCTGCGAAACGTCGACACGGCCCAGGCCGAGCTGGCCGCGGCGCGCTATCGATTCGAGCGGCAGGTCCAGCAGAAGCTCATCGACATCGTTCGCGCGTATTGGGAGCTGGCGTTCGCCCGTCAGGACTATCGAGTCGTGTTCCAGGCGGGGGAGTTGGCGCGCGAGCAGTTGCGGATCACGGTGGAACGGATTCGACTGCGTGACCTGCCAGCACGCGATCGGATCTCCGACGAAGCGGAAGTCGCCCGGCGACGTGAGGAGCTGATCCGCGCCGAGAACACGATCGCGCAGCGGGAGGACGAACTGCGAAGGCTGCTGTTCGATGGTCAGGACGGGGAGATGTGGCGTCGATCGCTGCGGCCCACGAGTCCGTTCGAAGGCGAGTTCCTGGCGGTCGAGAGTGACTGGCGTGAGCTCGCGACGCGCGCGCGCGCGCGGCGCGCCGACCTGCGTGCGCTGCGCGCCGACGTCCGTTCCGCGGAGATTGCTCGAGACTCGGCGGAGCGTGACCTCCTGCCGCAGCTGGACCTCGTCGGGTCGTACGGTGCCAACGGTGTTCGCGAGAACTTCCCGGACGCCTTCGGCGACACGACGGACCTCGACTACCCGGAGTGGAGCCTCGAGTTGCAGCTCTCGGTTCCCGTCGGCAACACCGCGGCGCGAAGCGCGCGTGATCGCGCGATGCTCACGCTCGAGCGGACGCGGCGTCGGCTGTTCGCGGCGGAGCTCGACGTCGACAACGAACTGCGGAGCGCGATGCGCGAGCTGCGGACGCTGAGCGAAAGCGTCCGAGCCGCCCGCGAGAGCGTCCGGCTCGCCGAGAGCGTTCTGGACACCGCTCGGGAGACACTACGAGTCGGCCGCGGCACCTTGTTCGAGGTGCAGCAGCGCAATCAGGATCTTCTCGACGCGCGGCAGCGGCTGTTGCGCAACCAATTGGACCACCACATCGCTCGTGCGAACCTCGAGTTCGCCCGCGGGGAGTTCCTGCTCACGCCAGACGAAGGGAACTGACGATGTCGACGGGCGGGCGTCGTGTGACCTGGAGCGCTTCGCGAGACTATCCGATACCGCACGATCGTGTCGGAACCCCTCCCATGGACCGAATCAGACCTCTCTTCACATCGAGCTTCCTGGCACTGTGGTTCGCCGGCTGCACGGACTCCGATGCTCCGACTCCGGCGGTTGCGCCGGGCGTTGCGGCCGACGTCGCGTCGGGGCCGGTTCAGGACGTCGAGAACCCGCTGAGGCTCGAACCATGGCTCGCGGACTTCCCGTGTGAGATCTCCTACTCGCCGGAGCAACCGGGGAAGTGGTACACGCGGTCGCGTCGGGCGGCGCTCGAGAAGGTCGCGGCCAATCTGTCGGGAACGTGTTCGCGCGATGCTTGGTTGCTCGCCAAGGAGTTCTTCCGTCGCGTCGAGAACGACGAGAACGACATCCTGGTCCAGACGCTCGATCGCGGGATCCAGAGCGGGTCGAACGACCTGGTCGAGACGACGCTCGCTGCGATGGGGGCCGCTGGCGACACCAAGTTCGGTCCCGCCATTCTGCGTGCCTTCCAACTGCGAACCCGGGGCGTCGAATCCGCGGCTTCGCGCGCCCTCGAGACATGTGCGGATCGAGAGACCATCCTTGCGAGCCGCTCGATGTTCGGTGGTTGGCAGAACATCGCGCAGGTGAAGTGGTTCGACGCGGCGATTGCGGTGATGAAGCCCGAGGAAGTGGCGGCCGACCTTCGCGCCGTGATCGCCCTGCCGCAATTCCTGCCGATCCAGAAGGAGTTGATCAACGACGCGCTCCTGCTCCCAGCGGGTGCGGCGCTGCACGCGCTCGAGCCGATCCTGGGCCGCGCCGCTGACGAGGTCGACGTCGTCATCGACGCCCTCCGTCACGCGACGGGCGACCTGGCCGGAACCGCCAGGATGCAGGACTGGCTACGGTCCGATTCGCCAGTCACGCGCGCGCGGGCGCTGGGTGGCTTGCACTATGGCGGGGCCGAGGAATTTCGTGACCGCATCCTCGAGATGGCGGCCGATGTCAGTCCGAACGTTCGATTCGAGGTCCTGGGGCTGATTCGGTTGTTCCCGTTCGACGACGAAATCCGCGCGACATGCGAGACGCTTGCCCTCGATGAAAACGTCCGGGTCCGGCAGGCGGCGTTGTTCGAACTGCGCGAGCGCGGGGAGCGGGCGATGCTCGACGACGTGCTGCGGGAGATTCGCACCGCGACCGGCACGCGGCTGCGTGACCTGGTCGGAGACCTCGTCGCTGCCCAGGACCCCCAGGTGATTCCGTTGCTCGTCGAGCGCATGAACTCCGCGCCGGTGGCCGAGCGGCGCGAGTACATCAAGTCGATCGCGTTCGTGAAGGTCCGCGAGTCGTTTCCGCCATTGCGCGACGTGTTCCTCGCGGAACCGATCGACTACAGCGACAGCGAGGAACCCGGCAAGCAGCTTTCGAGCCACGTTTACATGGGCGTGCTCATGCTGAACGCCAAGGGCGCCGAGCGGGACATCGTGGAGTTGTTCCGATCGCTGCCGAGAGAGGATTACGCGCGAAGGGTCGTGTTGTTGGAGACGCTGACCGGGCTCGCGGTGGATCGAGATGATCCGGGGTTGAGCGATGCGATCTTCGCGGCGATGCGGAAGGTCGTGTTCGATGGGGGTGAGATTCCGCAGATGCGGTTGGCGGCGTTGGGGCATCTGAAGCGGGGGATGACGTTGGATGATGTGATGGGGTTGAAGCGGCAGGTGCGGAAGGAGACGCAGGTGGGGATGCAGCGTGCCCTCAACGACTTCCTGCTGGAGTACTTCTGAGCTGGCCTAGTTGGATGTGGGCGCGGTGGCGCGAGATGTCGCTCGGGCAGCGTTACCGTTCGCGATTCCGTGGCACTGAACGTCGGAGGCCCTCCTCGATTGGGGGTAGATCGCGATGTTCACGCCCCAACGCTGTCCGCATTCCGATTGTCGCCGGCACACGGTCCCGGGCGACGAGTGCTTCTTCGTTCGCCAC
>JAGQQZ010000708.1 GCA_020425915.1 Planctomycetota bacterium
CGGTGGCGACTGCGACGGGGACGGCATCCCGGACTTTGCGGTCGGTGCGCCGGAGTTCGACGACGGCGGCAACATCGCCGTTGGCGGCGCGTGGATCTTCCGCGGCAGCGACGGCGCGCTCCTGTACGAGCTGTTGGGCACGACGCAGAACGAGTTCGTCGGCCGCTCCGTCGCCTACGTCGGCAACATCCCGCGCAGTGAAGCATTCGGCCCGGACGTCTTCGGAGACTTCGCGATCGGCGTCCCGGCGTCGTTGTCGAACCGACGCGTCGTCGTCGTCGGACACGCCATGGACTCGGCGACGACCAGCGCGTTCACGGCCTCGACGATCAATGCTCCGTTCAGCGGGAACGCCGGAGCCGGCTTCGGGTTCTCGGTCGCAGGACTCGACTTCAACGGCGATGGAACACCGGACGTCGCGGTCGGCTCCCCGAATGCGACGTCGCTCGAGAACTTCAGCGGTCGGGGTCGCGCGTACGTCTTCTCGGGCGTCGATCTCGCGACGCAGCTCTTCTTCCGCGATGGGAAACAGAACAACAATCAACGCCTCGGGTCCGCCGTCGCCAACGCGGGCGACTTCGATGGGCTGCCCGGCGACGAGCTCGGGCTCGGATCGCGCGGCTATCAGCCGAGCGGAGGCAGCTCGAACTCCGGATCGGTCGAGGTCTACGCCTACTCCATCGCCACATCGCTCGGCACGCTCTGCGTGCGGATCGATGGCGACGAGAGCAACATGCAGCTCGGGTCGCGGATCAGCCCAGCCGGGGACCTCGACAACGACGGGCTCGCGGACCTGCTCGTCGGTCAGGGCGGACCGACCACGAACTTCCTCGGCGGCAACGCCTACGTGATCTGCGGCTCGGCGCTGAGCGAGACGGGCGACATCAGCACGAGTCCGCGCGTCACCTTCCGCGTCTCCGACGAGATCACGATCTTCGGCGGCGATGGGCTCGGTGGCTCCGGCCTCGCCGGCGGCTTCGACACGGATGGCGACGGTCGAGCCGAGATCTTGATCGGCGCGGCCAACCGAGGCAGCTCGGGCGGTGGACAAGTCGTCGCCTTCTCGAGTGGCCCCCCGCCTCCCGACCCCGCGATGTCGGAGATCTTCGCGGATCCGCTGATCATCTCATCGTTCGGCGGTCTCTCGACGATCACCGTCACCCCACTCGACGCGTCGGGCACGCTGATCGGGCCCGGGGCCTCCGTGAGTTTCGCGACCACCGCGGGGAACCTCCTCGGCACGGTCGTCGACCCGGGGGACGGGACCTATTCGCAACAGCTCGAAGGCGTCGTCGGAGACGCGTTCGCCGAGGTGTCCGCGACGGTCAACGGCGTGACGATCGGCGACACCGTGCTGATCGCCTTCGTCGAGGTGGACCCGGACACGAGCACGGTCGAGGTCGACGCCGCCTCGACCTTCCTCGGGGGAATCCACGCGGTCACCGTGACGCCGCGCGATGACATCGGAGCGCTCCTCGGTCCTGGCCTCGCGGTCACGATCGAGTCGACGATCGGCACCTTGACCGGGTCGGTCACCGACAACGGCGACGGCACCTACAGCCAGGGCTACGAGGCGACGGAGATCGGCACGGCGGCGATCACCGCCACCGTCGACCTGCTGCCGCTCGCGACCGGTGCATCGTTGACCGTTCTCGATCCCGCCTCGATCGGATCGATCATCGGCGCGGAGTC
>JAGQQZ010000709.1 GCA_020425915.1 Planctomycetota bacterium
CTTCTTGACCGCGACTTCGGGCGCCATCATGACCCACTCGGGAGCCATCCCGCCGGTCGCGTAGCCGAGCACGCGAGCGATCGGCGTCATGCCGTTGGCCTTGGCGAAGTCCTCGTCGGCGACGACGAGTGCCGATGCGCCATCGTTGATCGTCGAGGCGTTGCCCGGCGTGACCGTGCCACCGTCACGCTTGAACGCGGGGCGGAGCGCACCGAGGGACTCGGCGGTCGTGTCCCCGCGGATGCCCTCGTCCTGGTCGAACACGGTCACCGCACCCTTCCGGCCCTTCACCTCGACCGGGAAGATCTCGGCGGCGAATTTGCCGGAAGCCTGGGCTGCGGCCGCTCGACGCTGGCTCTCGACGGAGTACGCGTCCTGCTCGTCGCGACCGATCTCGTACTTGTCGGCGACGAGCTCGGCCGTCATGCCCATGTGGAAGTCGTTGTAGACGTCCCACAGGCCGTCGTTGATCATCCCGTCGATGCACTGCGCGTGACCGAGCCGATGGCCGGCGCGCGCTTGCGGCAGGTAGTACGGCGTGTTGGTCATCGACTCCATGCCGCCCGCCACGATGCATTGCGCATCGCCCGCCTTGATCGCCTGGGCGGCGAGCATGACGGTCTTGAGGCCGCTGCCGCACACCTTGTTGATCGTCGCGGCCGCGACCGAGTTCGGCAGACCAGCGCCGAGCGCCGCCTGACGCGCCGGGTTCTGGCCGAGACCGGCCTGCAGCACGTTGCCCATCAGCACCTCGTCGACCGCGTCCGGCGCGACACCGGCTCGCTTCACGGCCTCGGCGACGGCGAGCGCGCCGAGCTCGGTGGCCTTGACGCTCGCGAGAGATCCTTGGAACTTGCCGAGCGCGGTTCGGCACGCGCTGGCGATGACAGGTCGACCCATGTGATGACAATCCGTTCGGAACAGTGGCTGGACCCGGCAGGCCGCACCGGCGCTCACGCCGCCGGGGCTCGCCGAGACCGCGTCGGGACGGGAGTTTCGCCGACGACGCGGAGTGCATTCTTGGGTTGCCTCCGAGGGGTGTCAACGCCGCCGGGCGGCAGATTCTCGGCAGGGAATCCGGCGCCGATCCGAAGCTCGTGCGTAGTATGCCGACCATGTTCCGACGCGTGATCCCGACGATCTTGGCACTCGCCGGCGCGCTGGCCAGCTCGGCCGCGGCCCACGCCCAAGGCGGCGTCTTCGGCGAGCAGGACGACGCCAAGGTGTCGTTCACCACCAGATTCGATCCACCGAAGGCGAAGGCTGGGCAGGAGGTGGACCTGGTCGTCGAGGTCATGGTCGTCGAGGGGTGGCACATCTACGGGAGCCGCCAGGACCCGAGTGGCGGCAAGCCGACGGTGCTCGAGGTCGACGATGCGTTCGGGGTCGAGATGGTCGGCGAACCGTCGGTTCCCGCCGGAATGCTCCACGACACGGCCGGCTACGAGTCGTTCTGGCTGGAGAAATCGTTCGAACTGCGCCAGCGGCTACGCGTCGACGACGAGGAGGAGGAAGGCGAACTGAGTTTGTCCGGGAAGGTCGAGTTCATGGCATGCGATCACTCGATGTGCCTGCCGCCGGACTCGTACGAATTCGAGGTCGCTCTGGAGATCGTCGCGCCCGAGGCAGTCGTCGAGCCTGCGGCTCCGAGGATCGATGCCCCGCCACAGAACGCGGAAGGCGCGACCGCCAAGGCGCTGGCGCACGCAGACCAGATTCTGTGGGCAGAGCTCCTGCTGCTCGCGGTCGGCGCCGGCCTGCTCGCGCTCGCGATGCCATGCACCTATCCGATGGTGCCGATCACGTTTTCGTTCTTCACGAAGCAGGCCAGCGCGCGCGGCGGCAACGTCATGCCGTTGGCGCTGAGCTACGGCGCGGGCATCGTGACGATCTTCGTCCTCATCGGGGTGCTCGCGGCTCCGGTCATCGTCCCGTTCGCGCAGCACCCGATCACGAACGGGGTCATCGGCGCGCTGTTCATCGTGTTCGCCCTCTCGCTGTTCGGCGTGATCGACCTACAGCCACCGCAGTCCCTGCAGCGACTCGCCGGCGCGGCTTCGTCGAAGGGCGGCTATCTCGGCGTGTTCCTGATGGGTCTGTGCCTGGTCGTCTCTTCGTTCACCTGCACGGTGCCGTTCGTCGGGACGATGCTGAGCCTGAGCGCAGCCGGTGGCCTCGCGAAGGTCGTCGTCGGCATGGCCGTGTTCGGGCTGACGATGGCGATCCCGTTCGTGGTGCTCGCCTTGATCCCGGGCCGAGTCGCCGCGATGCCGCGCGCCGGGGAGTGGATGAACACGCTGAAGGTGACGCTCGGTTTCGTCGAACTGGCCGCGGCCTTGAAGTTCATCTCGAACGTCGATCTCGTCGTCCACGACGGCATCGCGGACGCGTGGATCTCGCGCGAACTGTTCGCCGGAATCTGGTCCGCGATCTTCGCGATCACCGCCCTCTACCTGATCGGGCTGTTCGCCCGTGGTGCCAAGCTCGGGCTCAAGCGGCGATTCGCGGGCCTCGCGTTCGCCGGGCTGTCGGTCTACTGCGGACTGGGCGCGACCGGGCGGGAACTCAACTTCGTCATGACCGCGATCCTCCCGCCATCGAAGCACGCTGCACGCCACGAGCTCGTCCTCGAGGACATCGGGAAGGCGTTCGCCACCGCGAAAGCGCACGACAAGCTCCTGCTGATCAACTTCACCGGCCTGACTTGAGTCACGTGCCGAGTCGTGGAAGAGCAAGTCTTCCCGAAGTCGGCGGTCGCCGACCTCATGGAACCCCTGATCGTCGAAGCACGATTGCACGCCGAGAACCAGCGGAAGCGCTCCCCCGAGGAATACGCGCGTTTCGTGGAATTGCGCGACGAGCACGTCGGGACGGAGGCCATCCCGCAATACGTCTTCCTCGACCCCGAGTCCGGAGAACAGCTGGCGTACTACACGCCGCCCGGGCCCGATCCGGACGCGTTGGCAGCGGACTTCGTCCGGATCCTGCAGCAGCTCGCGGGCAACTAGCGGGAAGCTCGGCCTCGATTAGCCGCCGACGATCCCCCAGAATCCATCGAGTGTGACGGGCCCTGCCAGCATCCACCCCGCCACTTCGCTCGAACTCTCTTTCCGATGACGCCAACCCACACCGCGAATCCGCTCCTCGATCTCCAAGGACTCCCGCGATTCGATGCGATCGAACCCGCGCACGTCGAACCCGCGATCCGCACCGCCATCGAGCGCCTCGACACGGCCCTGACCAAGCTCGAAGCCGAGGTCGAGCCAACCTGGGAAGGACTGGTCGAGCCGCTCGAGAAGATCACCGAGGAACTCGGCCGCGCATGGGGAATCGTCGGACACCTGATGGGCGTCAAGAACAGCGACGAACTGCGCAAGGCCCACGAATCCGTCCAGGGAGACGTCGTCAAGACGTTCACCCGGGTCCGCCAGAGCGAACCTATCTACCGCGCCGCGGTCGAGATGCGCGACGGGCCGGCGTGGGACACGCTCGACGCGGCGCAGCAACGAATCGTCACGAAGATGATCCAGCACGCCGAGCTGGCCGGCATCGCGCTCGAGGGCGACGACCGCACTCGCTTCAACGAGATCCAGCAGGAACTCGCCGAACTGTCGACCAAGTTCAGCAACGCGGTGCTCGACGCCACCAAGGCGTGGGACCTGACCCTCGAGGATCCCGCGGAGATGGACGGCTGCCCGGCCAGCCTGCGCGAACTCGCGGCCGAGAGCGCGAAGGCGGCGGGGCAGCCGGAGGCCACGCCCGAGAACGGACCGTGGCGGATCACGCTCGATCACCCGAGCTTCGGGCCGTTCATGCAGCACGCCAAGCGGCGCGACCTCCGCGAACGAATCTACCGCGCGTTCATCTCGCGCGCCGGCGAGGGCGAGTTCGACAACCGCGCTCGCATCGATCGCATCCTCGAACTGCGCCAGGCGCAGGCCGACCTGCTCGGCTACCCGGACTACGCGACGATGAGCCTCGCGACCAAGATGGCACCGGACGTGGACGAGGTCATGAAGCTGCTCGAGGAGTTGCGCGTCGCATCGTACGAGCACGCGAAGACCGACCTCGCCGAAACCGCGGCCTATGCGAAGGCTCATGGTCAGGACGAGGAACTCGCGCACTGGGACGTTCCGTTCTGGACCGAACGCGTGCGCGAGCAGCAGTTCTCGTTCACTGACGAACAGCTTCGCCCGTACTTCCCGCTCCCGCGCGTGCTCGAGGGGCTGTTCGCACTCAGCGAGCGCCTGTTCGGCGTCGAAATCGACGCGGCCGACGGCGAAGTCGCGGTGTGGCACGACGACATCCGGTTCTTCCGCATCCGTGACGACGCCGGCAACGAGATCGCGGCGTTCTTCCTCGACCCGTACTCGCGGCCGGCCGAGAAGCGCGGTGGTGCCTGGATGGACGAATGTGTCGGGCGCAGCCGGCTGCTGGTGCCCGACGATCACGATCTCCGCCTACCGGTCGCGTACTTGATCTGCAACGGCACGCCGCCGGTCGGCTCCAAGCCGTCGCTGATGAGCTTCCGCGAGGTCGAGACGCTGTTCCACGAGTTCGGCCACGGTCTGCAGCACATGCTGACGACGATCGACTACGACAGCGCGGCCGGGATCAACGGCGTCGAATGGGACGCGGTCGAGCTCCCGAGCCAGTTCATGGAGAACTGGTGCTACCACCGCCCGACGCTGCTCGGGTTCAGCGGCCACTACGAGACCGGCGAGCCATTGCCCGAGGACCTGTTCGAGAAGATCGTCGCCGCGCGCACGTTCCGCGGCGGCACCGCGATGCTGCGCCAGCTCTACTTCGCGATGACGGACCTGGCCCTCCATCACGGCTACGACCCGCAACGCGACGGATCGCCGGAGGACGTCCAACGGCGTATCGCGGCGAAGACGACGCTGATGACCCCTCTTCCCGAGGACCGATTCCTCTGCTCCTTCAGCCACATCTTCGCGGGCGGCTACGCAGCGGGCTACTACAGCTACAAGTGGGCCGAGGTCCTCAGTGCCGACGCATTCAGTGCGTTCGAAGAGGCCGGACTCGAGGACGAATCCGCGATCCGAACGACGGGTCAGCGCTTCCGCGACACCGTACTCGGACTCGGCGGCAGCCAGCATCCGCTCGAGGTGTTCACCGCGTTCCGCGGCCGCGGGCCCGAGACGACGGCACTGCTCCGGCACACGTTCCCGCAGGACGCGAAGTCCTGATCCGGCACGAGCGCACCTGATCGACGGAACGGAATCGGGTATGGTGGCGGCGTTCCTGCCACCCCTCCCACCTCTCTCTTCCATTCCCTCATGCGAATCACGCTCGTCGTGACCGTGGTGTTGGCAGCCGCGGTCCTCGCGATGGCGTCGACCGGCAGAACGGATCGACACGCCCTCCATCCCCTCCCCGACTTCCAGACCGGCGGGACGCTGATGCTGACCGTCGAGATCGACTGCGACGGCATCTCCGTGCTGCAGTGCACCGAGAAGCCGAGCCTTCGCTTCGGCAACAAGGCGTACGAGGCGAGGCTGCCGTTCCACTGGACGCTCGTCGACGCCGAAGGTCAGGTCATCACGTCCGGTGGGTTCAACCCCGGACCGATGGAGCTGGACCCGAAGTTCCGCGGCACCGACGGACGTGTCGAGGGTTGCCAACTGATCCCCGCTTCGACCGCGATGAACATCAAGGTCCCCGCGGTGCCGTTCCACGAGATCCGGTTCACGATCCGACGCGATCGTGAGTTCGAGCCTTTCGGCACGGCGGTCGTCGGCGAATTCCCGGTGCGGAGGTGACGATGTCGCGTTGGATGACCCTCGGGCTCGCGATCCTCGGCGCTGCCGGGCTCGCTTCGGCACAGACCGTCACGACCGTCGTCGACAACGGCGACCCGTCCGAACTCTACGACATCGTGATTCTCGGTGACGGGTATCAGGCGAGCGAGCAGTCGCAGTTCGACGCCGACGTCGCCGACATCGTCGCGGCGTTCCAGACCGGCATCAACTTCCCGTACAACGCGTACTTCGGGTGCTACAACGTGCACTCGGTGTTCCGCGCTTCGGTCGAGAGCGGCGCCGACCACCCCGACGCCGATCCGGTGATCACCAGGAACACGGCGTACGACGCGAGCTACAACACCGGTGGAACGCCGCGCTGCCTCTACCTGTCGACGTCGGCAGGTAGAGCACTGGCCAGCTCCGACGCGGCGCTCGCGCCCGACAGCGACGGTCGCGTCATCGTGCTCGTCAACGACAGTCGCTACGGCGGTTGCGCGTCGACGTTCGCGGTGTCCTACAACGGCGGTTCGATGGAATCGGTCCAGGCGCACGAATGGGGCCACTCGTTCGGCGGCCTGGCGGACGAGTACGACTACGGTGCGGACGGGACGTACAGCGGACCCGAGTTCGCGCAGCCGAACGTGACCAACTCCTCGACCGGCAACAAGTGGGCTGCTTGGCTCGGTGAGACCGGCATCCAGAGCGTCGTCGGTGCCTACGAGGGCGCGCGCTACTACGCGACCGGAGTGTGGCGGCCAGAGACCAACTGCAAGATGCGCAGCAACGGCGTCCACTTCTGCTCGATCTGTCGCGAGCACTTGATCAAGCGCTTCCACGAGGAAGTGAACATGATCGCGGACCCGACACCGACCGGCCTCGTCAGCTTGGCCAGCGGTGAGACCCAGTTGCTCTCGTTCACGAACCGGATCGCCAACCGGCCGAACCACACGATCGAATGGCGCGTCGACGGCGGAACCTGGGCGCTCGGTTCGGACTCGTTCGTAGCCAACGCCGATGTACTCGGAACCGGGAACCACCTGATCGAAGTGCGAGTGACCGACACGAGCCAGGCCGTGCGATTCGTCGCGCCCTCGCTGTTGCAGCACAACCACACGTGGAGCATCGAAGTCGGCGCCGTACCTGGACTCGCGATGAGCGTCGGCACCGGCTGTCCTTCGACGCTGCCGACGACGATCTACACGTTCGCGACCCCGACGATCGGCGCGTCGTTCGTGCTCGGCTTCTTCAACATGCCGACGTCCGCCACGGTCGCGGTGTTCATGTTGGGGACACCGACTTCGGCGCCACTCGACGTGATCGGCATGGAAGGCTGCTCGCTCTACACGACGGGCGACGTCGCCACGATCTCGGCGCTGTTCTCGCCGGGTGCGACCACTGGTGCGGGAATCATCGATCTCCCGAACGACGGCGGACTGATCGGTGAGGTCTGGACGACCCAACTCGCCGCGATCGCGATCGGCACCACGACGCTGGGCGTGATCACGTCGAACGGCATCCAGATGACGATCGGCAACTGAGCCGAGTCGGACTCAGGACGACGCGCGGCGACGCGCGTCGTAGTTCGCCTGCTGGTCGGCTCCGACCTCGCCGACGGTGAAGTAGCGGCTCAGCGGGTGGGAGAAGTAGATCCCACTCACGCTCGCCGCCGGCGTCATCGCGTAGCTCTCCGTCAGGCCGATCCCCAGCTCGCGGGCACCTAGCAGATCGAACAGCTGCACCTTCGGCGCGTGGTCCGGACACGCCGGATAGCCGAAGGCGGGTCGGATCCCGCGGTAGCGCTCTCGTTCCAGATCGTCCTTGGTCAGCGAGGACTCGTCGGCGAAACCCCATTCGGCCCGCACCCGCTTGTGGAGGTACTCCGCGTAGGCCTCGGCGAGTCGATCGGCGAGCGCCTTGACCATGATCGCGTTGTAGTCGTCGTGCTGGTCCTCGAACAGCTTGGCGAACTCGTCGGCGCCGATCCCCGTCGTCACTGCGAACCCGCCGAGGTAGTCGCGCTTGCCGCTCTCGATCGGTGCGATGAAATCGGCGAGGCAGTACGTGGGCTTGGTGTCGTCGGTGGTCCGCTGCTGACGCAGCATCGGGAACCGCACCAACTCCTCGTCGCGATCGTCGTTCGTGAACAACACGATGTCGTCACCATCGCTGTTCGCAGGCCAGAATCCGTAGACGCCACGCGACTCGAGCCGAGCCTCGCCGATGATCCGACCGAGCAGCTCTTGCGCGTTGTCGTAGAGTTCGCGCGCGGCCTTGCCGAACTTCGGGTCGTCGAGCACCTTCGGGAATCGTCCGCGAATCTCCCAGGCGGAAAAGAAGAACGTCCAGTCGATGAACTTCTCGATGTCCGCGAGGGAGACGTCGTCGAGGACTCGCGGCCCGAGGAACGACGGACGCGGTGGATCGGACTCGTTCCAGTCGATCCGGAAGCGACGCTCCACGGCCTGTGGGTAGGAGAGCATCGGCCGCTGGAGTTTGCGTGCGTGCTGTTCGCGGAGTTCGGCCTGCGACTCGCGATTCGACGCGTCGAAGCTCGGCCGGCGATCCGCGTCGAGCAATTCGTTCATGACGTTCACGACGAGCGACGCATCCTTGACGTGGACCGACTCGTGCACGTACTCAGGAGCGATCTTCACGGCGGTGTGTTGACGGCTCGTCGTCGCGCCACCGATCAGCAACGGAACCTCGAACGCGCGCCGCTTCATCTCCTTGGCGACGTGGACCATCTCGTCGAGGGAGGGTGTGATCAGGCCACTCAAACCGATCACGTCGGCCTGCTTCTCGATCGCGGTGTCGAGGATCTTCTCGCACGAAACCATGACGCCGAGGTCGATGACCTCGTAGTTGTTGCAGCCCAGCACGACGCCGACGATGTTCTTGCCGATGTCGTGGACGTCGCCCTTCACGGTCGCCATCACGATCGTGCC
>JAGQQZ010000710.1 GCA_020425915.1 Planctomycetota bacterium
ACGACGTGGGTGCTCCCCCCGTTTGTCCCGTCACCTTCGCGTCGGTCGGCCTGCGGGCGAGCGCCCGACGCGAAGGTGACGGGGCAAACGGGGGGAGCCCCCACGTCTTGCCTTCGATCCTGAGCGCTCGCGAGCCGAGTACGGCCTCACGCCACCACCCACACTCGAAGCCGCCCGTCAGTGATTCATCCGCCGCTCGAGCAACAGCTGAGCGACGTTGAACCGCAGACGATCGTCCGCTTCGAGCGGTCCACCCTCGGTGAACGTGAACGCGGACCGCTCCGCACGGAACGCGCGCAGCAAGCGGTGGCGAACCTGGTACTCGAGCGCCGTGCGCAGTTGGTCCATCCCGACGAGTTCGCCGTTCTCGAGCGCGGCGCCGATCTTCGGCGGGCTCTTGTGCGTCAGCAGGAACCCCTGCAGCACGTCGGGCTCGACGAAGCCGAAGTCGATGAGGATCTGGCCGAGCAGCTGGCGTGGCGGCGGGTTCGTCGTCGACGACGCGACGAGTTCGCCGCGGACGATCTCGAACGACAGCAGTTCCTCGGTGGTCTTGACGTTCAGCGTGCCGGTCTTCTTGGTCGCGCCGAACATCTCGAACACGGACGGCAGCGGCAGGCTCTCGCTCGTGCCCTGGAACGTGACCTCGCCGGTCCGCTCGGGGTCATCCCAACCGGTCTGCCGCTTGAGATCCGCCATGAGGACCTCGGCGCAGCGCTGCAGGGCGGGGAACCCGCGTGGCACGCCGGCGGAATCGAGTTCTTCGAGGTCGGGCGTGATGCGTTCGGCGAACAGGGCTTCGACCTGTTGGGCGATCGCGCTCTTGGGCGGGGGCGCAGGCGGTGGCACGGGTGCGACGGAACTCGTCTCGACGATCGGTTGCGGCGGCGACTGCGGCGTCGCCTCGGTCCACTCGACGACGCGCGCACCCGAGGACGGCCGTGCCGCCTGGTCGGCAGCCGCGTTGCCGTCGTCGTACGCCAGCGTCTTCTCGACCTGTTCGGTCAGGTCCTGCAGGACCGGGAGCAAGGATTCGATCGGCTTGCGATCCTCACCGAGTGCGACCGACAGCGTGCGACACTGCGACAGCATGCCGACGAGCGTGCCAGCGATGCGTTCGATCTCTTCGCAGTACCCGGCGAGGTGTGACGTGGCGTTCGTCTTCGAGTTCGGGTCGAACATGCCGTTCCTATCGGATCGAACGCATCGCACCCTGGAAGTCGCCTCGGCCGGAATCCAAGATGGGCGCGGGCGGACATGGCGGGTCGCCCGGTCAGGACGCGGAACCGCCCGCCGCAAGGAAGGTCAGACTGATGAAGAATTCGACGGTTGCCGAGGACACCGGTGTCCTGTTGATCCGGCTCATCCTCGGCGTCGCGTTCCTGTTCCACGGCTCGCAGAAGCTGTTCGGCGCGTTCGACGGCCCCGGCATGACGGGTTTCACCGACTTCCTCCGGATGCTCGAAGTGCCGATGCCGGCCGTGAGCGCCTGGCTCGCGGCGCTCGCCGAGTTCGTCGGTGGCCTCGCTCTGATCAGCGGGGCGTTCCTGCAGATCATGATGGTCCCGGTGGCGTTCACGATGTTCGTTGCGGCGTTCCACGTGCACTGGAACGACGGCTGGGTGCGGATGGAGTACCCGCTCGTGCTCGGGTGCACGGCGATCGGGCTCGCGCTGATCGGACCGGGTCGATTCGCATGGCGACCGCGGGTCGCGAAGAGCTGATCTCGCTACGGCAGCCCGAGTCCCGCGTCGTTCGACGGGTGGATCCTCGCGTCGACGAGGGTCGAAGGCGCGGCGACGACGGGAGCGCTCAATCGCCGGGTTCGACGACGCGCCCGCGCAAGCAAACACGTCGCACGCGCAGCAGTTCCTCGTGCGTCGGCGTGTGCACGTGGGCCGGGATACGCACCGCGGTCTGCCGCTCGAACGGCGGCGGTGGCGCCACGGCGAACAGGTCGGGCCACAGCCGCACCGGCGCCGAGTAGAGCACGACGTCGGCCGCGCCGTGCGCGTCCCTCCAATCGGTGAGGCGCTCGTTGGTCTCCTCGAGCTGGCGCTTGGCGTTCTGCAGCCGCAGTCGTGATCCGTAGCGCGACTTGCCCTTCGACGAGAGGTGGGTTGCCTGCGCCTTGCCGTGGCCGCGGACGACGTACTTCTTGAACGCCTTGTGCGCGATCAGCTCGGTGCCGTGCCAGAGTCCGATCGCCGTCGCGCCGGCGCGCAACAGCACGATGCAGCACGACGGGAGTTCGCCGGTCCACGCGCGGAGGTAGTCGTCGACGCTCGCCGTCGCGCCGCGTGGGCCGAGCACGAGCGGTGGATGGAACTCGGCACGGTCGTCGTCATCGCCGCGGAAGAACACGCCGCGTTCGACGTCCAGGGTCGGTTCCCCGTTCGCGGCGAATTCCCGGAGTCGATTCGGAGTGTCTGGCCAGGCGAACGTCGAGGACATCGAAAGTGAAGCACGTGCTCGCGGACATCATGTCTTGTTCGGCGATGGAATTCACAGCCCGGCGTCCCTCGAGCCCGCGTCGCGGCATTTGGAACACGATGGCACACTTCTCATCGACGCTTTCGATTCTCGCGCTGACGACCGCGTCGTTGGCGGCTCAGGCGACGATTCACTTGCCTGGGGACTATCCCACGATCAACCACGCGATCATCGCCGCTGCGTCGGGCGACACGATCCTGGTCGGTCCGGGTGTGTACTTCGAGCAGGGGCTCGACTTCCAGGGCAAGGACATCGTGCTACGTAGCACCGACGGGCCGACCGTGACGTTCATCTTCGGCAACGGGAACGGTCGACTGTTCACCTTCCACAACGGCGAGACGACGGCCGCGGTGCTCGAGGGATTCACCTTGACCAACGGACGCGCGCCCGCGGGAGCCCTCGGTAGTCCGGGTGTCGACGGGGGTGCGGGTGGACACGGTGGCTCGATCCTCGTGCAGGGCGCGTCGCCGACCATCGCTCGGTGTGTCTTCACCAACAACTGGGCCGGGAACGGCGGTCGCGGCGGCGATGGGCCGGACGGCTGGGACGGAGACCCGGCGGGCGACGGCACGGACGGCGGCGCGGGCGGTCACGGTGGGAGTGGAGGCGCAATCGCGGTCGACGGCGGCTCGCCCACGCTGCTCGGCTGCGTGTTCGCTGCGAACCGGACCGGACGTGGCGGCGCCGGTGGGGACGGAGGCCGTGGCGGTGACGGCGACGATGGCGGCATCTTCAGTCCCGGCGGAGACGGCGGTGACGGTGGAGACGGTGGCCGCGGCGGAGACGGCGGTTCCGGCGGCGGCATCTGTGTCCTCTCGGGCAGCGCCGGGATCGTCAACTGCACGTTCCACGACAACTTCGTCGAGACGTTCGGCGTTGGTGGCGACCGCGGAATGGGCGGCTTCGGTGGGTCCGGCATCCCGAGCGGCGACGACGGGGTCGACGGAACCGATGGCGCCGACGGCCTCTGGATCGGCGGTGGGGCGTTCGACGATCGCGTCGGGAGCTCGACGATGACGAGTTCCTTGATCTGGCAGAACGGCACGAGCGACGTCCTCGGCACGGCGACGCTGACCTACTGCGACGTAGAACACGGCTACGCGGGGACCGGCAACTTCTCGCTGCACCCGCAGTGGGAATCCGATCACATGCACCTGACCGCGACCTCACCTTGCATCGACGCCGGTGACCCGACGGCGACCGGAGCGCCGTCACTCGACGTCGACGGCGAACCCCGCGTCGCGGGTTCGGCGGTCGATGTCGGCGCCGACGAGTTCCTCGTCGTGGCGAGCCTGACGACCTTCGGTTGTGGCGTGAACCCTGCGGGTAGCCTGATGTGGCTCGCCGGCATTCCGTCGCCGGGCGAGAACCTCGTGCTCGGCGTCGACAACCCACTCGGCACCCAGGCGCAGGGCACGTTCGCCTTCCTGCTCGTCTCGTTGAACGCGACGCCGCTCTACCCGTGCGGGATCGGCGTGCCGGGCTTCGGAATGTCGGGACCGGGTGCGGTCGGTGACATCCTCGTCGACCTCAACACCGCGGTCGTGTTCATCAACGCACTGTGGTACGGAGTCGGCACGCCGGCGCCGGGAGTGATTCCGATCCCGACCGGGAGCGGTACCTATGGCATGAAGTTCTACGCCCAGGGGTTGATGCTCGACCCGGTGGCGGCGCAGGGCGTCGGCTTCGCGTTGACGAACGGCATCGAATACGTCGTCGGTCTGTGAGACGCCGAGGGGCCGAGCTACTTCGGCCCCTCCTTGATCGCCTGCAGGCGAGCGAGCGCCCCCGGGTGGTTCGGGAATCGCTGGAGCATGGTCTCGAGGACCTCGACCGTCGACTGTCGATCTCCGAGGCCCGCGAGCGTGTCGGCGAGTTCGAGCCAGCTCCGCTCGATGTTCGGGAAGCGCTCCAGTCGCGCCCTCATCTCGGCGAACGCGCCATCGCGGTCGCCCAGTTGCGCCCTCGCCGTAGCCAGGGCGGTGCGCACGTCGAACTCGGTGTCGGTGTCGCGCAGCAGCTCGAGGGAGTGCTCGAGGATCGCGACGAACCGTGGCCACTCCTCGCGTGGTCGGATCTGCAATCCGATGTTGCCGCGTTGGTACTCGACCCAACCATTCTCGAACAAGCCGAGGTTCGCGGCACTCTCGGCGTGATCCAGCGCGCCCTGGAGGATCGCGAGTCGCTCGGTTCGCTCCGCCCCGGCCTGGCGAGCCATGTCGTAGTCGCGAATGCTGGAGTTCATCCCGCGGACATGGTGTTGGACGGCGTAGCTGTGTCCGGAGAAGCCG
>JAGQQZ010000711.1 GCA_020425915.1 Planctomycetota bacterium
CCGGGAACAGCCGGACCGAGAGCCGGACCTCGGCCGCGGCGATCGGCCCACCGGTCTCGTCGACGACGACACCGACGATTCGGCTCTTGTCCGGATCGACGGGTTCGTCGACGACCGGCACGACTTCGCGGTTCGCGCCGCCGGTCCCGTCTCCGGATTCCATCGCGTTCGGTCCTCGCTCGTCCGCCGCGACACCGGACGGCTGGACCGGCTCGGAGACCGAATCCTCACTCGGAGTCGTCGTCGATGGCGTGACCGGCTCGTGTGCTCGCGGCCACGAGAGTGCGATGACGCCGATCGTCACCACGACGACGGCGAGGCCGAGGACGATTGTGCGGGAAGCGATCACGACGGACATTGTACGGTGGCGACCCACCGCAGCGCGTGATACGCCTTGTCCGCGATGACCCCGGATTGGACGAGTCTGTTGCCGGCACTGGTCGCGATCGTGCTCGCGTTCGCGACGCGGCAGGTTCTCCTGGCGTTGGCAGGCGGCATCGTGACCGGCAGTCTCGTCCTCTGGTCCATGTTGCCGGCCGACGCGGCGGATCTGGCGGCGCGTGAGGCCGCCGGACTACCGACCTCGGCCAACCCGCTGACCGCGTTCCTGTTGCCGGCGATCGGATCGGAGGGTTTCGCGCAGATCCTGCTGATCTACCTCTGGTCGCTCGGCGGGTTGATCGGCATGTGGTCGAAGACCGGTGGTGCCGCGCACTTCGCCCGCACGGTCGGCGGACTCGTCGCGCGCGGCCCGCGTTCGAGCCTGTTCTTCGGTTGGCTGATGGGGACCGTGTTCCACCAGGGTGGCACCGTCAGCACGGTGCTCGCCGGAACCACGGTCAAGCCACTGACCGACCGACATCGGATCAGTCACGAGGAGTTGTCGTACGTCGTCGACTCGACGGCATCGCCAGTCGCGACCGTGATCCCGTTCAACGCCTGGCCCGCGTACGTCGGTGGGATCGCGGTCGGCACGGTCGCATTCCTTCCCGACGACGGTACGGACGCGGCGATCGAGCGAGCGCAGCAGTTCTTCTTCGAGTCGATCGTGTTCAACTTCTATGGCGTGTTCGCCGTGCTGTTCACGTTGCTGTTCGCGCTCGGCTGGATGCCGTTGCGGTTCCCGCGGATGACCCGGGCGATCGAACGCGCGCGCCGCGGCGACGGACTCGACGACGACTCCGCGCAACCGTTGTTGAGCGCACAGGCGACGCACGATCACGACCCGAACTACACCCCGTCGCTGTGGGACTTCGGCGCCCCGATGCTCACGCTGCTCGGCGTCGCGATCCTGCCGTACGTTCTGGTCGGGCAGAACTGGATCAATGAGGCGTTCTGCCTGGCGGTGCTCGCGGCGATGGTCGTGGCACTCGTTCGTGGCATGTCGCTGCGCACCGTGCTCGACGCGTTCGTCGACGGATGCCAACGCATGACGATCGGCGCGCTGGTGCTCGCCCTCGCGGTCACGCTCGGCACCGTCGCGAAGACCCTCGGCACAGCGGACTGGATCCAGGGGACCATCGCCGGTGATCTGCCCGCGGTTCTCCTGCCGGGCATGTTGACCGCGGTCTGCATGGGCATCGCGTTCGCGACCGGGACCGCCTGGGGAACGTACGCGGTCATGGTTCCGATCGCGTTGCCGCTCGCCTGGGCGATCTCGCCCGACGAGACCTACGTCTCGGTGTGCTTCGGCGCGGTGATCGGCGGGGCGGTGTTCGGCGACCAGTGTTCACCGATCTCGGACACGACGATCCTGTCGAGCATGTTCTCGGGGTGCGACCTCATGGACCATGTCCGGACGCAGCTGCCGCTCGCGTTGTCCGCCGCGGGACTCGGCATCGTCGCATCGACGGTTTGCGCGGCGTTCGTGTGAGCGCTCTACTGCGCCGATGAGTTTCGCTCGATCCGCTGGCCTGCTCTCGCTGTGGACTCTCCATGCCTGTGGTGCCGGCCCGGACTCGGGCGCACAAGAGGTCGCGGCGGCGCCGGCGCTCCAGTCGTTCGTCGAGACGATCCCCGGGACCGACGTGTCGTTCTCGATGGTCGCGATTCCTGGTGGGACGTTCCGGATGGGAAGCCCGGCCGCCGAGGCAGGACGAGCCGACGACGAAGGTCCCGCCCACGAGGTCGCCATCTCGCCGTTCTGGATCGGCGCGCACGAGGTGACGTGGGAGGAGTACGAGCAGTGGATGTTCAGCCTCGAGAAGATGCGGCGACAGGGTGAGCCGACTGCGGCCGACACGGCGGCCGATGCGATCACGCGACCGACACCGCCATACACCGACATGACGTTCGGTATGGGGCGCGACGGATACCCGGCGATCTGCATGACGCAGCTCGCGGCGCGGACCTACTGCGAGTGGCTGTCGGCGAAGACCGGCCGGAACTACCGACTGCCGACCGAGGCGGAGTGGGAGTACGCTTGCCGCGCCGGCACCACGACCGCGTATTCGTTCGGTGACGATCCTGCGCGAATCGGCGAGTTCGCGTGGTTCAGCCGCAACAGCGACGACCAGTACCAACCCGTCGGCCAGCAACCGGCGAATCCGTGGGGCCTCCACGACATGCACGGCAACGTCGCGGAGTGGGTGCAGGACGCACTCACCCCCTACGCGCCGTCGCCCGATGGTGCACCGCTCGTCGATCCGGTCGTCGAGCCGACGCAGCTCTACCCGCGCGTCGTGCGCGGCGGATCCTGGCAGGACCCGCCGAAAGCGCTGCGCTCGGCGGCGCGCATGGGGTCGGACCCCGACTGGAAGATGCAGGATCCGCAGATCCCGCAGAGCGTGTGGTACCACACGGACGCGACGTTCGTCGGCTTCCGCGTCGTGCGCGCACCGTAGCTCATTTCGCGTAGGCGAGGATCTTGTCCATGTCCTGCGCGATCCGTGCGAGTCGCTCCTCACCGCCGCCGGGGATCTCCGCGGTGAACCAACCCCGGTAGCCGACCGCATCGAGCGCCTGCATGACCGCGGGCCAGTCGCAGTCGCCTTCGTGGAGTTCCACGCCGAAGCCCTTCCACAGACCTTCGTCGTTGCGCTTCTTGCGGCTGAACTCCTTGACGTCGACCTTGAGGATGCGCTCGCCGAGCACCTCGATCCACTGCTCGGGCCAGCCGTAGTTGACGACGTTGCCGACGTCGAAGTAGGCGCCGACGATCTCGGGGTCGAGCTCGTCGATGTAGCGCGCGGTCTCGAGCGGACTCAGCAGGAACTGGTTCCAGACGTTCTCGAGCGCGATGCGGACGCCGAGTTCGGAAGCGAGCGGCAGCACCTTGCGGATCTCGGCCTGCGAGCGCTCATAGGCTTCGCGGTAGCCGACCTCCTTGTTGACGACGGCGGGCACGAGCAGCACGGTGGTCGCACCGTACGCCTTGGCGTCGCGCATGGCTCGGCGGAGCCCTTCGAGACCCTCGGCGCGGATCCTCGGGTCGGGGTGCGACAGCGGCTTGCCCCAGTGCACCGAATCGACGACGCCGTGGATCGGTAGCTCGGTCTCGTCGCGCGCCGCGAGGACCTCGGTGGTGTCGAATCCGTTCGGGCTGCCGAGTTCGACACCGTCGAAGCCGAGCTTCTTCAGCAGGGCGAACTTGTCGCGCAGGTTGCCCTCGATCTGGACCATGCCGAGCTTGACGGCCTTGCGATTGGTCTCGGGACGGCGCGGCTGTGCACGAACGGAACGCTGCGTCAGGGCGGCGCACGCCACGCCGACTCCCGTCGCGGAGAGGAACCTCCGGCGGGTCAGGGACGAATCACTCATGCTTCGGCCTCCGCCTCGGTCTCGATCGCACCGCGGAACAACCACCAGAATCCGACGAGGATCACCGCCGCACCGATCGCCGGGTACCTCCAGAACGTCTCCCAGTCGCGAACCCCGTTCGTGGTCGTCTGCCCGACGAGCTGGCCGATCACCTGGGCGCCGATCCCGAGCCCGAGCCCCTGGGTGACGAGCACGAGGAACCCCTGCGCCTGCCCGCGGATGTCCGGCGGCGCGAACTTGTCGACGTAGATCTGCCCGGTCACGAAGAAGAAGTCGTAGCAGATCCCGTGCAACCCGATGCCGACCAGGACCATCCAGCGGACCTGCTCGTCCGCGGCCGACGCGAACAACGCGTAGCGCACGACCCAGGCGACCATGCCGATGGCGATCATCTTCTTCACGCCGAGTCGCGCGAAGAACCACGGCATCGCGACCATGAACACGACTTCGGCGGCCTGCCCGATCGGCATCCGCAAGGCCACCTCACTGTCGGTGTAGCCGATCCCGTCGACGAGGTAGGCCGAGGTCCACGCGTAGTAGGCGGCGAGCGGGATGCAGATCAGGAACGACGCGAGGATGAAGACAAAGAACGACCGATCGCGCAGCAGAGCGATCGCGTCGAGGCCGAACACCGCGCCGAGGTTGGCCGGCTGCCCCTTCTTCGGCGGCGGTGTGTGCGGCAGCGACAGACTGAACACGGCCAGGACCAGGCCGGCTCCACCCGTCAGGTAGAACAGCGCCGGCCCACCGGCCGATTCCATCAGTGGCCCGGCCGCGAGGTTGCCGACGATCCAGCCGAGCGTTCCGAACACGCGGATCATCGGGAACTGCTTCGCCTGGTCGCTGACGTTCGCGAACGTGAGCGTGTTCGTCAGTCCGAGCGTCGGCATGTAGCAGAGCATGTGGACGGACACGACGCCGATCATCATGCCGGCGCTCGACGCGTCGGCCGTGATCAGCGACGGCAACGCGAGCATCGGGATCGCGGCGAGCAGGTGCATCGTCGCAAGCACGCGTTGCGTCGCGAAGAACCGGTCGGCGATCGCGCCCAGGAACAGCGGCGAGATCAATGCCGCGATCGGGCCCACGGTGTAGGTCCAGTTGGCCGTCGAGTCCGCCAGGTCGGCCTCCCAGCCGATGGCCTGGATGACCGGATTGACCATCAC
>JAGQQZ010000712.1 GCA_020425915.1 Planctomycetota bacterium
CCGCCTGATGCTCGACAACTTCCCGAACATCAAGGCGTACTGGATCATGCTGACGCCGCAGAGCGCGCAGACCGCGCTCGCCTTCGGTGCGAACGACATCGACGGCACGGTGACGGAAGAGAAGATCACCCACGACGCCGGCACGACCGCGCCGGAGAGCATGGGACGCGACGAACTCGTTCACTTGATCCGGGAGGCCGGGTTCACGCCGGTGCAGCGCACGACGACCTACGAGGAACTCGAAGTCGTCGCGAGCTGATGCACGAGTTCTTCCCGTTCGTCGTCGTCGGGTTCATCGCGCTCGCGATCGTTCTCGCCGTCTTCGGACACCTGGCCGCGAAGAAGCGTCGCGAGGCGCTCGCAGCGTTCGCAGCCGAGATCGGCTGGGACTTCGACCCCTCGAGTCGCACCCACGATTCGATGCTCGCGCCGTTCGAGCAGTTCCAGCGCGGGCACTCGCGGAGGGCCTTCAACACGCTGAGCGGCACGCTCGAGGCACGCGGTTTCGAGTGCGACGCGCAGGCAGGCGACTTCCTCTACAAGCGCACGTCGGGTTCGGGCAAGAATCGGAGGACGACGACCTACCGGTTCTCGTACCTGGTGCTCGACCTGCCGTTCCGTTCGGTCCCCGACCTCCTGATCCGCCGCGAGGGTCTGTTCGACAAGCTCACCTCCGTTCTCGGCTTCGACGACATCGACTTCGAGTCCGAAGAGTTCTCGCGCAAGTTCTTCGTGAAGTCGCGCGACCGCAAGTTCGCCTACGACCTCGTCGACCCGCGGATGATGGAGTTCCTGCTCGCGACCCGACCACCGCGAATCGACCTCGAAGCCGGCTTCCTGTGCATGACCGACGGCTCGTCGCGATGGGAACCGAATCAGTTCGGACGCCAGTTCGAGACCGCGCGCGAGTTCCTCGATCGCTGGCCGGCCCACCTCGTCGATCGACTGGAGAGCTGAGATGCAAGACGCCCTGCCGTTCCTGATCGTCGGAGTCCCGATCCTCCTCGTCCTGATCTGGACGATCGCCAACTACAACCGCATGGTCCGGCTGCGGAACCACATCACCGAGAGCTGGTCGAACATCGACGTCGAGCTCAAGCGCCGCTACGAGCTCGTGCCGAACCTGGTCGAGACCGTGAAGGGCTATGCGAAGCACGAGCGCGACACGCTCGAACGCGTCATCGAGCTGCGCAACCGTGCGGTGGCGAGCACCGGCAGCGCGAACCAACAAGCGCTCGACGAGTCGGCCCTGCAGATCGGGCTCAAGCAGGTGTTCGCGCTCGCGGAGGGATACCCGCAACTGAAGGCGGACGCGCACTTCCTCGCGCTGCAGCAGGAGCTGAGCCTGACCGAGGACCGGATCGCCGCCGCGCGTCGCTTCTACAACGGCAACACGCGCGACCTGCGGCAGCTCTGCGAGCAGTTTCCGACGTCGATCCTGGCGTCGATGTTCCACGTCGAGCCGCCGGAGTTCTTCGAGCTGGAGTCGGAGGCGGAGCGGGTGGTGCCGCGGGTGTCGTTGGATTGAGTTGCTGGGCGCTGCGTTGATTGCGCGGCGTGTTCGGCTCGCGAGCGCTCGGGATCAAAGGCAAGACGTGGGGGCTCCCCCCGTTTGCCCCGTCACCTTCGCGTCGGTCGCCCTGCGGGCGAGCGACCGACGCGAAGGTGACGGGGCAAACGG
>JAGQQZ010000713.1 GCA_020425915.1 Planctomycetota bacterium
AACACGACGAGATCCGCGGCCAGCCCTTCGGCGACGCGACCGCGGTCGGTCATGCCGATCGTCTTCGCCGGCAACGAAGTCATCTTGCGCACGGCTTCCTCGATCGTCAGCGCCTGCTCGGCGACGACGAACTCGCGGATCACGCGCGCGAACGTGCCGTAGCCGCGCGGGTGACGCATCGTCGGACTGCCGTCCGAGCCGATCATGACGTGTTCGTCGAGCAGCAACCGTTCCATGACTTCGGGCGCCATGACGAAGAACGCCGCGTCGGCGCCGTCCGGCCCGACGTCGTCGATCAACACGTCTTCGAACGGCTTGCCGAGCTCCGTCGCGACCTGCTCGAGCGACTTGCCGGCGAACGGTCCGCTGCCGAACACGGTCGCGGCGGGACCGTTCCGGCGCTGCACGCGTTGACGCAGGAAGGCGGCGAGCTCCTCGCGGCGTTCGGTCACGACCGCCACGTACGCGGCGGGTGGCCGAGCCCAATCGGGGAACAACAAGCCGACGCTCGCGAACGACGCGATGTACGGGTATGCGTCGGCCGTCACGCGCAGGCCGTCCTGTCGCGCCCGACGCAGGCGTTCGAGGAGTTGACCCGCACGACTCGCCTCGTGCGCATGCACGATCTTCAAATGGCTTACGTGTGCGGCGCACCCCGCCGAGCGGCACTGTTCGAGCAACTCGTCGATCGCTCCGTCGATCAGCGCATCGTCCTCCGAACGGATGTGGCTCATCACCAGTGCGCGGCGCGCGGCCACCGGCCGTGCGATCCGAGCCAGCTCTCGCGCGGTCGCGAATCGACCGGGTTCGTACTCGAGCCCGGTCGTCAATCCCCAAGCTCCTGCCTGGAGATCCGCTTGGATCAGCGCCTGCATCCGCGCGAGCTGCGCATCGGTCGGCTCGGCATCCAGCGCGATGCCGGCGCGTTCGCGCACGGTCGCGTGCCCGACGAACGGCGCGACGTTCGGGCAGAGCTTCGGTCGCTGCATCGCCTTGAGCCAGGCCGCGAGCCCACGATCGCCCGGCGAGACGCCGTCCTGGCCGAGGCAGATCGTCGTCACGCCCATCGCGATGAAGTTGCGGAACGTGCCCGACCGCACCGCATCACCGTGCGCGTGGACGTCGATGAAGCCGGGCGCGACGAGGCGCCCGGTCGCGTCGATCGTCTCGGTCGCGCGAACGCTGTCGGCCGCGATTGCGCCGATGTGCGCGATGATGCCGTCCCGCACGAGGACGTCGGCTCGGTACGGTGGGATCCCCGTTCCGTCGACGACGAGGCCGCCGCGGACGAACAGATCGTAGATCTGCGAGGAGTCGAAGCTGCTGCACCCGATCAGGGCGATGGCCAACAGCGACGAGCAGACGAGACGCATCGGCGGGAGAATACGTTCGCCCGGAAGCTACGGCCAGCCTGAGAGTTAGGCGTGGATCACCACCAGTAGGACTCGAGGTGTCGGCGCCATTCCTCGTCGCTGAGCGGCGCGGCACCCTTGATCGCGTCGGGATCCTTGCCGCGGACGTCGGGATGTCCGACGAGGACGAGCAGCTTGCGCTCGACGACCTCGCGGACCTCGGGAATGTCGAGTCGAAGCAAGTGCCAGAGCGTCAGCGAGTCCTTCTTCCGGTCGATGATCTGGCACAGGAACTCGGCGATGCCGAGGATGTCGGTCGCGTTCCGGGCACCTCGGTACTTCTCGGCGACCTGACGGATCATCGAGTCGCAGTCGGTGAAGTGGGGGAGTCCCGCGCCGTCGGTGGACACGCGGCACTCGGCACCGCGCGGCACGTAGACGTCACCCCGGTCGAACTCGAATGCGATTTGGCCGAGCGTGACGCGCACGTGCGCTTCGCCGGCGTCGTCGACGACGAGGTCGTACTCGCAGCCGAGGTCGACGCAGGTCCCGCTCGGCGTGCCGACCTGGAAGAAGCGTGGGGCGGCCTCCGGTGTCACGAACGCGTGGAGCTGGCCGCGTTCGAGGTAGAGCTGCGTTCGGTCGTCGCCGATCCGCTGGATCTGCAGGCGACTGCCAGCCGTGAGTTCGAGTCGACCGACGTCGTCGGCCGCGCGTCGGCCGAGCGTCAGGACCTGCGGGCGCTTGGTGTCGACGACGACCCAGGAACTCTCGGCCAGCACCCGGCCGTCGGCGAGCAGCGCGATCGAGGCGTCCTTGGGCTTCGGTTCGCCATCCTCGAGCACGAACCAGAGCGTCGTCGCGAGTACGACGGCCGCCGCGGCCGCGACCCACCACCACGGCGAAGGGCCGCGCCGGACCGGTGTCGGCTCGGCGAGTGGCCGATCGTCGTGCGCGAAGCGCCCGAGCAGTCGTTCGAGCTCGGCGACCTCGGGGTCGGCCGGGTGGACGTCGGGGTCCCACAGATGGTCGTCTCGTTCGCTCACGGCCAACCGTCCTTCTGCAGGAGTTCTCGCAGCATCGCCATGCCGCGGTGGAGATTGACGCGCACCGAGCCGTCTGTGCGGCCGGTGCGTTCGGCGATCTGCTTGCCGCCGAGTCCCTCGACGAGCCGGAGCGTCAGCGTTTCGCGATACGCGTCCGGCAACTCGCGAATCCGTGCGAGCATGTGACGGGCGAGCGTCGCGTCGTCTCGCTCCTCGCGCGCCGGCAGTTCCTCGAGTGCGACTTCCGGCCGGCGACGCGATCGGCGGACGTGGTCGATCGCCTTGTTGCGCGCGATCGCGCAGATCCAGCCGGGCAACGCGGCTGCATCGGCCACGTCGCCGATCTTCGTCTGCACGGTCAGGAACACGTCTTGCGTCACGTCTTCGGCGTCACGGGTCGAGCACACGCCGATCACGATGCCGTGGACGACGCGTGCGAATCGTCGATAGATCGAACCGATCGCGTCGCGGTCGCCGCGTCGCGCGCCTTCGAGGCAGACCGCGAGCGGGATCTCGGCGACGGCCTCGGGGTCGGATGGTCTCGACGACACGCGG
>JAGQQZ010000714.1 GCA_020425915.1 Planctomycetota bacterium
CGGCGGACGGACATCCCCGACGTGAGCGCGTCCGAGGAACTTCATGCCGCCTTCGCCGAATCAGCGTAGCGCGGGGACGCCTACCGTGCGCCAGATCAAAGGCGCGACTTTCACGTCGTGGATCCGCAGGAACCGCTCGTTGAGCACGAACACGCACAAGCGCAAACCCTGGAACACCTCCCGATCGGTCTGCGCGAGGATGGACAGCACCAGCGGCGCACCAGCCGACATCTCGACGTGCTTGGGCACGATCCCGGTGCGTCGAGCCAACTGCGCAGGCAGGTTCGCGTCCTCCACGCCGTAGTGGCGCGGGACCCCGGTCGTGCTGTCGCCGATGATCAGCACCGGACTGTCCGGGCGAGGATCCGGCAGCGGGTCGCCGCTCGCGAGCGACACGCGGGAGGTCGTGTAGACGGGACCGGCGTGGGCGCGCGGCGGAAACTTCGAGTAGCGCTCGGGAATCCCGTACGACACCGGCTCGACCCGGCACCGATCGAAGTCGCGGGCGGCGTCGAGACGCCAGACGAACGGGGCGAGCCGGTCCGCGGCGATCTGGATCGCACCGTCGGCCGGATGCCCGTCGCCGCCGTCGTAGTAGACGTGGGGATAATCGTCGAGCGCGCGGGTCAGGTCGTCGCGCAGGTCGAGCACCGGGACCCCGGCGTCCCAGAGCGCTCGATAGAGCTGTTCGCGCTCGACGTCGACAATGCCGTCCGCGGGCGGGTCGTCGAGGAAGCGGCCGACGTTGACGCACTCCTTGGCGGGGAACGGCACGACGACGAACGCGATGTCGTGGTGCGCGAGCTGATCTCGCATCGACACCAGAACGTCGATCTGCGGCTGCGGCCATTCGGAGTTCCGGCGCGCACGAAAGTAGCGCACCGAACGGAACGTGATCCGGTCCGCGACCGTCAGCGGGCCGCCGGCGGCGGCGAGCTTCCGTTCGAGTTCCGTCTGCAGCGGGGCTCGAGCGCGTCCCCACGCCTCGAAGTCGCCGCCTGCCGCCGTGAGTCGACGCTCCGCCGCCTCCCGCATCCCGGCGACGACCTCGTCGATGCTCGGCAGCTCGGCCGGGGGCTCGACGGCGACCGAACCTTCGACCAGCTGGCGCGGGTCCGCACCGTAGAACAACTCGAGCGCGTAGTCCTCCGACGCCTCGACGCGCTGCAGCGTCGCGACGCGGTCGTCGACCGCCGTCCGCGGCACGATCACCGCGGAGATCCGGTCGCCGACGGCCCATCGACTCGCCGCGGTACGACGTTCGTCTCGCGCGACCAACACGCCGAACAAGATCTTGCGCTCGACCTCCAGGTTCCGGCTCGCGCGCACGACGCGCGCTTCGAACACCCCGAGACAATCGGGATAGTCGGAGTCCTCGGGATCGGGGACCTCGGGGACCGCAAGGATCTCGACGACGGCACGCGGCTCGCCCTTCGCCCCGACGTCCCCGAGCACCTGCAGGCTCCGCAGCGATCGCAATGCAGGACCGAGCGCGAGCAACTCGGCCTCGAGCTCGGCGACTCGCTCCTCGAGTTGCTGCTTGCGGCGCTCCAGCTGCTCGTGGACCGACTGCGCGACGACCTGGACGGACCAGGCCGAGCAGACGAGCACCGCGCACGCGAGGCTCCGGGTCGTCGACGCGATCGTCATGGACCACGGCGCGGCGTGATGGAGGCAAGCCGCCCCCACCACGTCGGCGCACTCAGAACACGTCGAGTCCGAGGTCGATGCCGTTCGAGGTGATCACGCCGAGCGCGTTCTGGCCCGGGGCGATGACCGCCGCCGTCGTGAACACGTGCAGCCCCATCAGGCCGATGTCGTTGCCGATCGGCCAGTCGGCCGTCGCAGTCGGCGTGCCCGAGAACGCGATCGTGAACTCGCTCGTCGACCACAGCGAACAGTCCGGCATCCCGATGATCGAGAGCTCGACGCCGGTCGGGTACTGCGTCAGGCCGTACATCACCGCCCCGGCCACGGTCGTCGCCGGGATGTTCGAGATCGTCATCGTCTGCGTCGTGCCGAGCACGGGTCGCGTCGTCGCGGTCAGAGTCAGCGGCACCGCGTCGGGGCCGCTGGTGCTGAGCGTCGTGATCGCGCTCAGATCCGACTCGGCCGGCAACAGCGCGCCGTTGCCCGACGAGAAGCCGACGATCGTCGCGCCACCGTGGCCGTTGCTGACGGTTTGGTAGCGGTACTGGATCGTGCCGAGCGGCGTGATCATGACCTGGAAGCTGTTCGTGTTGAGTTCGCCGAACTCGGGCACGTCGACCCACGACACGTAGACGAACCCTCCGATCACGTCGTAGTGCACGCTGCCGCCGCTGGTCGGATCGAAGTCGTGCCAACACGGCGCGAGACGCGGCGCCTCGTCGGTGAACTCGGCGGTCGTCGGGTTCCAGTCGGCCCCGGTCGACGTCCCGTCGAGCCAGATGTAGCCGTTCGAGCAGATCGTGATCTGGTTGGTCGAGCCGCCCGGGTAGTTGAGCGTGAACGGCAGCGTGTGCTGCGAGAGGCCGTCGTCGTCGAGCCCGAGGTCGGCCGACAGCGGGTCCACCCAAGAGCCGGCCGCGGTCGTGACGTCGTAGCCGCCGTTCGGGTTCGGCGCGAGCGTCAGCGTCGCCGAGATCAGGTCGAACGCCGCAACGGCCGGCGCCTCGTAGAACGATCGGACACGGTCGTAGCAGCCGGTTCCGTACGCCGCCTCGGTCGCCGTGCCGCCGGTCGAGGTGCACGCGATCGTGAGGTCGAACGAGCCGGTGGCACCCTGGAAACCACCGACGCGGAACCAGTAGGTCGTGCCGACGGTGGCCGAGAACGACACCGCGGAACCGAGGCTGCAGGAGTCGTCGTTGCAGGCGACCTGACTCAGTGCCCCGCAGCCACCTTCGTACACTGCGAGCACCGTGTCGAAGTCACGCGTCGCGGAGCAGAGGTCGGCGTCGACGTCGCCGTTGCAGGTCGCGACGTACGAGTACCAGAGGTCGTTGCCGCCGGTGGCACAGGAGAACGCCGGCGTCGAGGTCGTCGAGACCGTGGTCGAGAACGGACCGTTCACGCCGTCGGTCACGGCGACCGCGCCTGCGCACTCGTCGTTCGGCGGGCCGAAGTCGCCGGTGCACGCGACCGTCAGGTCGAACATGCCCGTCGCACCCTGGTAGCCGCCGACGCGGATCAGGTAGGTCGTGCCGATCGTCGTGTTGATCGTCAGCGACGAGCCGAGGCTGCACGCGTCGTCGTTGCAGGTGATCAACGACAGCGAGCCGCAACTCCCGCCGAACGCCTCGATCGCGGTGTCGAAGGTCCGCGTCGCCGAGCAGGTGTCGAACGTCGCGGTCCCGGTGCAGGGCGCGGTGTAGGCGAACCACACGTCGCCGCCGCCGGACGCGCACGACCAACTCGGGGCCGAGGTGTTGGCTCCGGCGCTCGAGAAGGGCCCGTTGACGCCTTCGCCGACCGCGGTCGCGGTCGCGCAATCGTCGTTGCTGGGCCCGGTCGGACCACCACCGCCGCCGTTCGTGTCGACCGTCGTGAAGCCGCTGCCGGCCGAGTCGAGCCAGTCCGACAGGCGCGTCGAGCTCGTGCCGCCGCCGTTCCACGACACCGCGAACTTGCCGTACCAGTCGGAGAGGTTGTTGCCACACGCCGCCCCACCGCCGTGGAGCTGGCCGATGATGCGGTGGTTCTGATCGAACAGCGGTGAGCCCGAGGATCCGCCTTCGGTCGTGCCGACGTCCCAGTCGGTGATGCGCACGTGCGTGCCGTCGCCCGGTGACGAGGTGCCGCCGTAGGAGGTGGTCGACGTCGACTGGTTCTCGAACGAGATCTTCTTCGCGTCGCCGCTCGGATGGTGGATCGCCGTCGCCGAAGTCGCGTCCGAACCCGACCGGTCCCAGCCGGCGTAGCCGACGTCCCAGGCTGCGTTCGGCGTCTGCGTCAGCTCGACCAGCGTGAAGTCGGACGGCGTGTAGGCCGCGCGGAACGTCGAACCGGTCGTGAACTGCGACAGCGATGCACCGCCGCCACCGCACGAGGTGTTCTCGTAGTTCCAGTAGCAGACGAGCGACGAGGCGTTGCCCGCGTTGATGCCGCAGTGCGCGGCCGTGAGGAAGAAGTTGCGCCCGTCGTTCGACGTGTTGTTGATCATCGCGCCCGAGCAGAACGCCGAGCCGCCGGTCGAGATCGCCGCGACGGCCGAGACCTCGCCTTCCCAGCCGACGCCTTCGGGACACGCAACGTCGACGTTGCACGAACCGCTGCCGAGCTGCCGGTAGGCCGGCGCACCGAAGAACCGATAGCCGGAACCGATCTGCGCGAGGCGGAACTGCGGTTTGTTGCGCAGCGCGGTCGGCACCACGAGCTCGACGATCATGTCGTCGCCGCGGACGACCGGTGTCCAGAGTTGCCCGTCGGGCTGGTGGTCGCGACCGGTGAACGGCCGGATCATGCTCGACTCGTCCATCGAGTAGAGCAGCATGTAGGAATCGGCCGGCAGCTTGAACTCGGAGAAGCCGAGGTTGATGTGCTCCGCGTTCGGGCAACGGATGCGCAACCTCCAGACCGATGTCGCGCCGAGGATGTCCCACGTGCCGCTGTTCTGCGTCGTCAGATCGACCGCGAACGGGATCGCGTAGCGCCGCGGAACACCCGGCTGGTCGTTCTGCGCGTCCTGGATCGCGATCGCCGTGCGATCGAGCGCGGGCGTCTCGTAGAGATGGACCTGGAGTCGCGGCGTCGCCGTCGGATGCAGACGCGACGTCGGCTGAACTTGCGGCTTCTGAGCGAGGAGGGACGACGACAGCGCGAGCAGCGCCACCGCCAACGAGCGGGTGGAGAATCTGAGCATCTGGGATCCGGCCCGAGCGAGGCCGAAGATGAGCGTATGAGGCGAGAGCAAGGGGCGTGCGGATTGTAGCGGGCTGCGCGTCGCACGGGGGTTCCGTCTCGGCGAATTCGGAATGCCGGACCCGGGTGATTCGCGTGCACGATGTGACGCAATCACGTCTCTCGACGCGCGCGAACCGAGACGAAGGACGAGGCCACGCTCACCGAGGCGATCGACCGGACGAGCCGCGGACCGGTCATTCGGTTCACGCATCAATCGGCATCGCTGGTTTCGTCGGCGGAATCGGCGAATCGAAACGCAGCGCGCGCGGCTGGGTCAGGCGACCGGTGCGCAAGGCTCGCGAACGCTCGGATC
>JAGQQZ010000715.1 GCA_020425915.1 Planctomycetota bacterium
ATCGGTAGGCCCGATCTGTTGCGTTCGGGCTACGCGTGCGCGAAGGCTCTGGCCGAGTGTTCGGCGGCCGCCGCGGCGGAGGAATACGGACTGCGCGCGATCGTCGTGCGGCTCTTCAACACGGTTGGCCCGCGGCAGCGTTCGCGATACGGAATGGTCCTGCCCACGTTCGTTGCACGCGCGCTGGCGGGGCTGCCGTTGACCGTGTTCGGCGACGGCAGCCAGACCCGCTGTTTCGCGCACGTGGACGAAGTGGTCTCGGCAGTGCTCCGACTCGTAGACCGCGGCTGCTTCGGACGGGTCTTCAACGTCGGGTCCGACGCCGAATGGCGCATCGTCGACGTCGCACATCGAGTGGTCGAGCTGGTCCAATCGTCGAGTTCGATCGAGTTCGAACCGTTCGAAGATGCCTATCCCGGCTTCGGTGCCGGGGTGGCGCGACGCGTGCCGGATCTGACCGCGCTGCGGACTGCGATCGGGTTCGCCCCCGAACGGGCGCTCGACGACATCATCCGCGACGTGCTGTCGCGCTCGAGTCGAGTGCTGCCCGGGCTCGGCTGAGGTTCGCGCGAAAGCCCTGGTCGGTCGGGGCGCCCGCCGCGGCGAGTTCGAACTCACGCACTGCACGCTCGCGGTCGCCGACCTGCCACGCGCAGATCCCGAGGTTGTTGTGCGCGGCGACGCAGCCGCCACGTGCCGCGTTCTCGAGTACGGCGATCGCACGGGTCCGTCGACCCGTGCCCAGGAGAGCCGCACCGAGGAGGTTGGCGTTCTCGGCGTGCTCGGGGTCGAGTTCGTGGGCCGATTCCAGGTGCGGGAGCGCGTCCGCGGGGCGTTCGAGCAGCAGGTACAGACGACCGAGGTCGGCGAGCGATCGCGCGAGGTCATCGGTGTCGAACCAACAGGTCGAGAATGCGCTCTCGAGTTGCAGTCGTCCGCGCTCGTCGTCGCCGCCGGCGATCGTGCAAAGCGCTCGCAGGACACGGGACGGACCGTGCTGCGGCTTCGATTCGAGGAACCGGTCGACGTGCGGGAGCGCCGTTTCGAAGTCACCGCGCCGGTGGGCCGCGTCGGCCAACACGCGGTGGGGTTCGGCCCAGCGAGGGTGTCGCGCGAGAGCCTCGTCGGCGTGGAGTGGTGCACGACCCGGGTCACCCACGGTGAGTTCGAGGTAGGTCCTGCCGGCCGGATCGGGTTCCCACTTGTCTCGGAAGCACGCCAGCTTCGCCTCGATCGTCGCTCGGAAGTCGTGACCAAGGCGTTCGAACGTGCGGTGCCCGTGGTGGAACAGGAATGCGGTTCGCGCGATGACCAGCCGCCAACCCTCGATCTGTGCCCGGAGGCTCAGGTCGTCGTCCTCGAACATCCCGGCGCCGAATCGATCGTCGAATCCACCGAGCTGCTCGTAGACCGATCGGTCGAACATCAGGCACAGGCCCGACAGTGTCGCCACGTCCTGCAGCGGGGCGTGGCCGGCGACATCCGCGAGCATGTCTTCGATCTCCGACCGCTCGGTCTCGGTCCGACCGAGAGGGCCCACGTCGATGCGCGCCGGGCCCTTGACGTGGTTGCTGGTCGGCGCGACGAATCCGATCCTCGGATCCGCGTCGAGGCCGGCCTCGAGCCGATCCAGCATTCGAGGGCCGGCGAGCGTGTCGTTGTTGACGACCAGCAGTCGATCGGCCCGGGCCTCGGCGACCCCCAGGTTCACCCCGCCGGCGAATCCGAGGTTCGCGTTCGACCGCACGACCCGTGTGTCACGGAATTCGGACCCGATTCGACTCGTGTCGTCCGGACTGGCGTTGTCCACGATCACGATCTCGAGGTCCCGAGCCGCCGCCGCCGACGACTGCAGCGAGCGGACGCACGCTCGGGTGTCGTCAGCTCCGCCATGGCAGGGGATCACGACCGAGATCCTGGGAGGAGGGGGGGTCACATCCGTCCCATCGGCCGTCCGGCGCCGTTACCGTGAGCGTTCGCGGATCTAGCGAAGGCCGGAAAAGAAGATCGCCTGGAACCTCCTCGATTCCAGGCGACCCCGGGGCGTGCGCCCCTGATCCGACTCGCGGCCTCGTTCACGACAGGCTCGGGTCACCCCGCGCCTGCACACCTCGCTCACGTTGAATGGTCGAAGACCATCGACCGATCGTCGGATCCGGCCGGTGCACGGATCTCGCCCATCCGAGAACCGACCACGTTCCGTAGATGTGTCGCTGCGCACGTCTCCCCGTACGACAGCGAGCCCTTCCAAGCCAATGCAAGCATGTTTGCTTGAACCGCACCGCTGGGGTCGGGAGCAATCCGTGTGCCGACGACCGTACGAATCCTGCGGAATCTCCGAACGATTCATAAGCGTTGATTCATTGGGTGTTTATGGAGCCATCGCTATCGGGTCGAGCGAATCTTACACGTCAGTGTCTCACCGCAGCACCGATATGAGATGGATTGAGACGATGTGAGACGGGTTGAGACGGGCAGCCGAACCTCACGCTCCGATCCGCGGGGTGTGTGCCTCGGCGATTGCGCGATCCGCGCGGGTCGATATCCTGCGCGGCTTGCCCGCTCCAACCTCGTGCCGACTGTGCGTTTCCGAAGACCTGCACGGGGTCCGTCTCCAGGACTTCCTCGAACGGCAATGGCCTTCGGTCGACCGCAAACAATTGCGGGCGTTGGTTCGCGACGGAGCCGTCGAGGTCAACGCCAGCACCGCAGGTGGACACGCGCGACTGTGCGCGGGTGACTCGGTGTTCGTCGACCTGCCGTCGCACGGACTGCGGGAACACGGGGCGGCGACGTCGCGCCCCGCTTCGTTGCACGTCCTCGCCGAGTCCGCGTGGTGCATCGTCGTCGACAAGCCGGCCGGAATCCCGTCCGTCCCCGATCGCGCGGGAAAGGATCTCGGTGTCTACGGCATGCTCGCCGAGCTCCGGCCGGAAGAAGA
>JAGQQZ010000058.1 GCA_020425915.1 Planctomycetota bacterium
AGCACCTCGGGCAGGGCATCTCGTTCGCTGGGCCCCACGCGCAGTCGGATCATGTCGAACCGCTCGTGGTAGTCCGCCAAGATCCGCCAGTCACCCTGCCACGCCGCACGACCTGCGCGCCGGAGTTTCTCGACGCGCTCGGCGCTGCGGTCGAGACCGACGGCCGGCACGTTGGCATCGCAGAGGTCTTCGAACAGGTCGTCGGCACCGCAGTCGAGCACGAGCACCATGCGGCGCGGCTCGAACAGGCGCTCGAACGCGAACTCCTGCGACGGCGAGATCATTCGCCGAGCTCCCGGATGCGCACACGACGGAAACGAACCGAGTCGCCGTGGCCGCAGAACCCGAACGCACCGCGGCTTCGTTCGAGCCCGGGATGCGGCTTGTCGTCGAGGAACTCCTTCACCGACGCGAGGTCCGCATCGAGGATGCGCGTGCCGTTGAGTTCGACGCGAACGCGAGACCCTTCGACGCGCACGAGTTCGTGGTTCCAACTGCCCGCCGGTCGGAGGTATCCGCGTTCGGCCGCGACCATGCCGTAGGCCGAGCCGTGGTACTGGCGTGGATCGAGCTTGGCGTACGACTCGTGATCGTCGTCGAGGATCTGCAGCTCGCACATTCCCGAATATGCCGGCGTGCCCTCGCCGGGGTAGCGGATCGCGAGACCGTTGTTGCCGCCGGGCGGCAGTTGGAACTCGAACTCGACGACGAAGTCACCGAACTCGCGCTCCGTGAACAGCGTGCCACCCTCGCCCGCGCGCCAGAGGAGGGTCCCGTCCGACACGTCGCACGATTCGACCGCTCCCCGCCAACCGGCAAGGTCGGCGCCCTCGACGAGTTCGAGGAACTTGCCGGCGCCCTCGCGTTCGTCGGAGAGTCGACGCAGGAATTCGTCGGCCTCGTCGGCATCGACGTCGCGAACCCAGACGTTTCCCCAGCGGATCTCGCCGCCGTGGGTCTGCAACTGGATCGGGCCACGCGCGGGGACCGGTCGCGCACGATCGAAGTAGTTCTCGAGCCGTGCGCGATCGACGACGCGTTGGCCGTTGAAGTCGACGGTCACGTATTCGCCGATCATCAGGATGCGGAACGCGTTCCACTCGCCGAACGGCCTGTCCGCGAGGACGGCGGGGTCCTTGCCGGGCGCACCCGCCTGGTTGTTCCAGAGTCCGCCCGAGCCGCGGTTCGCGCCGAGCTCCCACTTGCCGCCGGCTTCGGTGTAGTCCCAGATCTGAACCTGCGGGATCCCGCGCAGGTAGATGCCGCTGTCGGCCAATGCGACCGTGCGATATTCGAGGCGCAGCTCGAAGTCGCCGAACTCGCGCAGCGTCGTCAGGAACAACCCGTGCCCGTCGTTGACGAGCACGCCGTCCTCGACCGTCCAGTGTTCGTGGATGTCGGCGAGACTGCGACCGACCTTCTGGGCGCGTTCCTCGGTGGAGAGAGCCTGGAAGCCCCGCGGATCCTCGGTCCCGGCGCCCCACCAGCCGGTCAGGTCGCGGCCGTTGAACAGCGCGCGAAAGCCGTCGGGTGGCGTGACGTCCTGCGCGATCGCGGTCGCACCGAGGAGCAGGCCGATGCCAGCATGGATACGCATGCGCGCAGTCTACGCGCGCCGCGCGCCCGGCACCTCACTCGGATTCGACGCGAAGGTCGACGATGATCGCGCGGTGGTCGGAGCCGATGAAGTCGCCGACCCGGTAGTCGACGACTTCGATGCCTTCGCTGACCAGCGCGTGATCGATCGCCGTGCCCAATGGCGCGAATCGGCCGGGCCAGGTCGGGCAGCGGCCGAAACCGAGCCGCGCATCGCGGAGCTCGGAGCGGTCGACGAGCTTCCGGAACGATCGCGTCCACGAGCTCGTGTTGAGGTCACCGATCAACAGGACTTCGCCGTCGAGGCGACGGATGCGTTCGGCGATCTTCGCGAGCTGCTCGTTGCGGGCGAACGGCTTGCGGTAGGGCGTCGGCGGCATCGGGTGCGTCGATACGATCCGGAGTTCGCCGAACCCCTCGAGTCGGGCGAGGATCGACGGAATCGCGAGCGGGCCGATGTCCTCGACCTCGAGCGAGCTGCACGGGTACTTGGAGTAGAACGCGATGCCGAAGTTGTCGCCGCGTGGCCGTTCGACGTAGTACGGATACTCCCGACGGATTCCGGCGAGGCTGGTGATCCAGTCGTTGTCGGTCTCCTGCACGACCAGAATGTCGGGCTGCTCCTTGGCCACCGCCTGGTGCATGATCCGGTACCACCGGTTCGACGTGTTGACGTTGATCGACATGACGCGCAGGTTCGCCGGCTGTCCGGACGTCGTCGGCCCGATCCACAGCGGCACGACGAACATCATGTCGAGCAGTACGGTGATCCCGGTCACGATCGCCATTCGTTTGACGCGGGCGAGGTAGAGGCCCAGCGCCCACGGCGTGTACGCGATCGCGTAGCAACCGTGGAAGTGCGCCCACAGCTCGAAGAACCACCACAGATCGCCGAGCAGGGCGAACACGAACGGGATCAAGACGATCCCGGCCGCTACGGCGATCCCGCGCCGTAGCGAGCGTCTGCGCATGCCGCCGCTCATGGAGTTCGCGAACTAGGTTCCGTCACTGCGGGGAAGAGTCGGCGACACGCGCG
>JAGQQZ010000716.1 GCA_020425915.1 Planctomycetota bacterium
ATCTTGACCCGCTTCGGCGCGAACGACTTCTTCGCGAGGTGTGCCGCGAGGATCCGCTCGGCCAGCGCCTTGCACCGCGACGCGAGCTTCTTGCGGATCCGCAGGTCCAGCCGCGCGCGCAGCTCACGGTCCGCCTGGAGATCCGGCACGAGCGTGCGGTCGTTGCGCAGCGCGATCATCAGATCGGAGACGAGTCGATCGACCGGACGACGCGACTCGTCGAGCGCCCCGGTCTCCGGATCGACCGGCAGATAGATTTCCCCCCAGGCCTGGTAGACCGGTCGGTCGTAGGCCAGCAACTCACCGTGCCGATCGACGATCCGACTGCGCTCCGCCGGCAGCTCCTCGCTGCGCGACCGATACTTGATCGAGAGGTCGTTGGAGGTCGTGTGCTGTCCGAGCTGGAGCCAAGCGAGCCGCACGAGCAGCGCGAGGATCGCGCCCCCCATGAGGCAGAAGATCATCGTGACCCGCGCACGCTCACCGCTCGTCAGTACCGCCACCACGTCCCCCCTCCCGACTCATTCGCCGCCTCGCTGATCCAAGGCGAGCCACAACCGCACCAACCTCTGCGGTTCCGAGGCACGCCGCCAAGCCACCCGCTCGAGCTCGAACGTCGCCTCGAGGGCGACGACCTGTTCGTAGACGCGCTGCATGCGCTGTCGTTGGCGGACGCTCTCGGCCTTCATCGCCGCCGTGTGGATCGCGAGCACGACACACCCGGTGAAGGCGAGGACCGTCAACAGCCAGCGCAACTTCATGCGACCTCCCGTTTCACGCCACATCGGAGGCGCGCGCTGCGCGCCCGCGGATTGCGCAGGACCTCGGCCGCCCCGGCCACGATGGGCTTGCGGAACGGCAGATCCATGCGCTCGCGCAGGAACCGCTTGCAGATCCGATCCTCGGCCGAGTGGAACGCGATGACGGCGAGCCGCCCGCCTGGACGCAGGCATCGCAGCGCGGCCTCGAGACCGCGCTCGAGCATGCCGAGCTCGTCGTTGACCGCGATCCGGATCGCCTGGAACGACCGCGTCGCGAAGTGGATGCGCTGGCGCCGGGCCGCCGCCGGCAACGCCTTGGCGATGATGTCGACGAGCTGGCTCGTGCGCTCGATCCGATGACGTCGACGTGCCTCGACGATCGCCCCCGCGATCCGTCGTGCAAACTTTTCCCCACCATAGTCCCGCAGCACCCGTTCGAGGTCCGCCCGATTGACCTGGCGCAACCAAGCTTCTGCGGTGGTCGCGCTCTGGCGATCCATGCGCATGTCGAGCGGGGCGTCGTGCATGAACGTGAAGCCGCGGGGAATCGAGTCGAGCTGGAGCGAAGAAACACCGAGATCGAGGAACACGCGGTCACATCCATCGAGCCCCTCCGACTCGAGGATCCGCGCCATCTCGGCGAACGAAACGTGGTGCAAGGAGATCTGCAGCCCGTCGCAACGGGCCTGCAACTCACGGAGCGCTCGCTCGGCGTGCTGCAGAATCTCCTCGTCTCGGTCGAGCCCGACGAGCCTTCCGCCGGGCGCGATGGCCTGCCCGAAACTCACCGAATGTCCGGCGGCACCGAGTGTGCCGTCGATGACCGTCATGCCCGGGGCGAGATCCATGACCTCGAGACACTCCGCCAGCAAGACCGGCTCGTGAACCCTGACCGGTTCCGAGCTTCCACCCGCTGGCGGAGGGCCTCCAGATCCCACCACCATCACATGACCCCCGCGCGAACCGACCGCCCGGCGCTGCACGGGATTGACATCAGGAGCCTCGTCAGGACTCGGCGTCCGCCGCGTCCGACTCGACCGTTGAATCTTCCAAAGAACTGACGGGACCGTCGGAGATCAGCTCGCGCCACCGTTCGGCGGCCCACAGCTCGATCATTCCACCCATCCCCACGACGACGACCTGCTGCTTGTCGGCGCCCTCGAGCCCCATGTACGCGCGCAGCGACTCGGAGATGACGATGCGGCCCGCGCGGTCGGGCTTGACGTCCTCGGCATGGCCGAGGAAGCGTCGGAGCTTGGAGCGCTGGCCCGGATCCTCTCCGAGGGGATCGATGTCGAAATCGCTCGCCTTCGCGTCGAACGCGTTCTTCGAAAGCAGCAGCAGACACTTGTCCTGACTTGCGGTCAGGACGAAGTTGTTGTCCACTTTCGGGAGGCGATCCATGAACCGCTTCGGGACGATCAAGCGAGCCTTGTCGTCGAGCGTGTGGGTGGAAGCCCCGCGAAATACCTCTGCTGGCATCATCTGAGCGTTCGTCGCAGCGACCGCTGTCGACTGACACCCACTCTACTTCCACTTGGCTCCACGTCAAGAACGTGAGAAGCGGTATTTCGGTTGCCAGCACCCCCTGAGCACCCCTTCCACATCCACCTGGGGGCGATGGTATGGCGGAACCCCAGATGTGGGTCAAGCCGTGATCACGACCGCCGAAAAAACTCGACAGATCCGTCCGAGCGGGACCGCCGGGGGGAGTTGGGTGGCGGCGGTGAGTGGGGCTCGGTGGGTGTGTGGGGTTCGGTGGAGGTGCGGCGCGGTCGGTGGCACCCTCGTGTGGCCGACCCGGCCCGACCACTTTGCGATCTCCCGAAGATCGTCCGCGCGTCAGCGCGTCGAGCCGTGATTCTTCGGCCTCGGACGCGACGGGCCGCGGCTAGCCAGCCGTCGACTCTGCCTCGACCTCGTCGTCGTCGCCCGACGACATGACTTCGAGCAACTCCGACTCGAGGTTCTCGAGCCGTTCCGGATCCAGGTCCGGCGCAACCAGGCTGACGGGCGCCATGCCGGGCACCTTGGGGTCGACGACGACGAGATCCGCCTGCTCCTGCTCCGGCGTCTGCGCATCCACCATCTTGAGGACCCGCTTGCGGAGCAGCAGCAACGCCACGAAGTAGCGCAATCCTCGGGCTCGCTCGTCCTCCATCGTCGCGAGCCGATCGAACAGCATCCGTAGCGCGGTCAGATCGAGGACCGGACCGGCGTGCGGCTCGGAGCTGCGACGACACTTCCAGAACACGGGGGCGCGCGCCTCGTCGCCGCGTTCGAGTTTGTGGAAGCAGGTCGAACAAAGGTCGCGTCGCACGCACTCGGGCAACTCGAGCACGGCGAAGTACTCTCGGTCCGCCGCGAGCGTACAGCCAGGCTCCGGACACTTCGACCGGTCACGTTGGATCTTCCAGGACTCCATTCGGCAGCTACTCGTCTCGCACGGTGGACAACCACGAACGCCAGGTGCGCAGATCCGCGCGCTCGGCTCTGCCCGACATCTTGCGCAACGCCTCGTCGGCTGCAAGCATCCCGCGACGGTCGCTCGCCTCGATCGAGCGCGCGAGATAGTCCACGACCGCACCGGCCGCCTTCCGCGAACGATGGCCGCCGAGCGCGAGCGCGATCTCACGCTGCACGAACGGATCGGTTTCCGTGGTCAGCGCCTGGACGAGCATGTCGACGTATTCGTCGCTCGTCCCGAGGCCGCGATACGCTGCAGCGCGAACACCGAAGTCGGAGTCGGCTCGCAGCTCCAGGAGCAACTGCCGCACGGCGGCGTGCTCGACGCCCCAGTCGGCGAGCACGCCCGCGCATCGCCGCCTGGCGCGCGAATCGTCGATGTCGAACACGCCGCGCCAGGCCGGCAGCGCATCGGGTCCGATCTCGCGCAGCAACTCCCGGCCGAGTTCGACACGATCCGAGCGCCGGTTGCGCAACAGATCGAGCACGATCATCGGCACGGCCGCGCTCCCCATCGCCTTGATCTGCCGGATCGGCCGCGCCCACACCGGCTCTCCACCCACGGGCACCTTCGCCTTGCTGAGGTCGACGTTGGCCGCGTGGCTGCGCGCCTCCTCGACGAACAGCACGAGGTAGTGCGTCAACCAGTACGCCGCGACCGGGTCGTGTACGATGCGATCGCGAAGCGGTTCGAATGCCTCGTCACCCTCGTCGACGTACGCCCGGACCGCGACTTCGACCTCGCGGAGCTGTTCCTTCTATCCAGCCCGCACGATCCGGTCCGAACCGGACTCGTGAGCGACCACGTCCGGGAACAGCGCGGTCCAGTCCGAGACGGGTGCGCGATGTTCACTCCCCGTCCCACACGCGGCGACGAGGCAAGCGAGTGCGGGACAGGCCAGCCGAAGGATCCGTACGAACATCGCGGCAGTGTACCCAGCGCCTCGATCGGACCAACCGGTCAGGCGAATCACGATCCGCGTTGAACCGGCTCTCCCCCATCCCGTTCATGCATGCCAGACACGCTCGGCGCCGAGCGAATCGAACCGGCCGCGAGGCCCATCCCGAGACCTTCGATTCCCTGGAGCCGATCCATGTCGACCCTGTACCCGTCTTCCGAGCCATCGTTCGAAGAACTGATGGCAGCCCAACTCCGGCGCGCGCCGTGGCTCGCCCTCTCGCTGGCGCTCCACGGCCTGATCGTGCTGGTCCTGCTGCTGATTCCGCGGGAAGAGCCCGACGCGGACTCGGCTCCACAAGTCCGACTGGCGCCGACCGAGCAGGCACCCGTCATCGACGAGATCCCACCCGAACCCGAACCGGAACCCGACATCCCACCGGTCGTGTTCGACGACGTACCGATCGAGGAACCGATCTCCGACGTCATCGAGAAGAGCGACATCGTGAGCGACGTCGAGAACGTCGCAGACGCCGAGTCCGCCTTCGATTGGACGGGCCCCAATCCGGCGATCGGGATCGGAGGTGATGCCGGCGGCAAGTACGCAGGCCGCCCGGGCGGCGGCAGGCGGGGTCGCCGATCCCCTACCTACGACACGACGCACGCCGCGTTGGAATGGCTCGCGCGACACCAGGACGACGACGGCAGCTGGGATGCCGACGAGTTCATGAAGCACGACGTCGAGGGAACCGCGTGCGACGGCGCCGGGAACCCCGCGCACGACGTCGGAGTCACCGGACTCGCGCTGCTCGCGTTCCTCGGCGATGGCCACACGATGTACGGCGCCGGAGAGTACGCCGACAACGTCCACGCCGCGGTGAAGTGGCTGACCACCCAACAAGATCCGGACAGCGGCCTGCTCGGAACGGCATCGAGCAACGAGTTCGTCTACGACCACGCGATCGCAACACTCGCGCTCGTCGAAGCTTCCGGCCTGTCGCGCTCACGCGTTCTGCGCCCCTACGCGCAGCGCGCGCTCAACTACCTCGAGTACCACCGCAACCCGTACGGCGTCTGGCGCTATCAGCCGCGCGACGGCGACGCAGACACGTCGGTCACGGGCTGGTGCGTGTTGGCGTACAAGGCCGGTCAGGACTTCGACTTCCAGGTCAACGTCCAAGCCCTCGAGTTCGCCGCCGCGTTCCTGGATCAGATGACGGACCCGGCAACCGGACGTACGGGGTACTCGCAGCGCGGCGGCTCGTCGTCACGCCTGACCGGCGACCACGCCGAGCGATTCCCCCGCGAGCAGAACGAGTGCATGAGTGCGGTGTCGCTGCTGTGCCGGATCTTCATGGGCGGCATCGATGCGAAGGACCCGCTCGTCGAGAAGCAGGCCCAACTCGTGCTCGCGAAGCCGCCGCGTTGGGACGAGGAGGCCGGGACGATCGATCACTACGCGTGGTACTACGGCACCTACGCGCTGTATCAGGTGGGCCAGTCACCGTGGCGGCAATGGCAGAAGTCGCTCCATCGCGCCGTCGTCAAGACCCAGCGCAACGACGCGAACTTCCGCGGCTCGTGGGATCCCCGCGGTGTCTGGGGATCGACCGGCGGGCGCGTCTACTCGACCGCGATCCTGTGCCTCACACTGCAGGCCTATCACCGCTACGCCCGCGTGCTGATTCGCTGAACGGACCGGTCGGTGCGGGGAGATGGCCAGACCCGCACCGCCGGTCGCCTCTCGTACGTGAGTTCCAGTCGTTGGAAAACACAGGTGCGGATCTGGCCGCGGTGCCCATTGGAACTTCCGTGCCAACGGTCCGAACGACGCCTCGGAGGGCCCGGAACGTCTCGCGCGTTTCGACGACGTAACAACTTCGAGCCGGACCGCGCGTGATCCGTGTGCCTCAGCGAATCACACCGATCGATTCGGTGGGCACGTAGCCCTGCCGCCCGTTGGCGCGCACGCTCGACCAGGCCTCGCTCTGCCCGAGGACCTCGACCCGGACGCCTCGACGGAGCTTCAGCACGGGTTCGAGACCATCGCGGGGTTCGGCCACGACACCGACCTGGGGCGGGAGGACGATCGCGTCCGGAAGGCGAGCCGGCCCGAACCAGACGACTTCGAGCGCTAGCAAGATGGCCGGCACGAGCAACACGACTCCGATCCATCTCACGGCGCGTGAACCGAACACGAGCGCGATCGCAGCGAGGACGTTCGTCAACACCGCACCCCACAGTCGCTCGACGGCCGTGAACCGATCACGCACCGAAGCGACGGCGTCGAGGAAGGGCTCCCCTTCACCCCGCGCGAGTTCCAGCTTCCGTTCGACCACGGCGATGTTGGCGAGCAACTCCGGATCGCGCGGCATCGCGAGGCGCGCGCGTTCGTAGGCGACGAGGGCAGCGGCAAGGCGACCGTCCCGGTAGAGACTGTTGCCGAGGTTGTAGAACAGCCGACGGTCGGCTCCTGGGCGTTCCGCCGCGACCGCGAACTCCTGCGCGGCCGCCGCGTAGTCGCCATCGCGATACATCCGTTCCGCCGATCGGACGTGGGAGTCGTCCTGCGCCGAGACCGATCCGGCGAGCAGCAGCGCGAGTGCAAACGTCGTCGCGAGCACGCCAGGCCGAAGCGAGACCGGTTCGAGCCGCTCGACCAGGGCATCCGCGGCCGAACCGTCCAACGA
>JAGQQZ010000717.1 GCA_020425915.1 Planctomycetota bacterium
CGTCTTGCCTTCGATCCGAGCGCTCGCGAGCCAGACACGAAGCAATTCGCATTCGATGAACAACCACCTCGGGGCCGCGTTCGCTCGACCGGAATCCAAAAACGGGCATTCCTGATTTTCCCCGTCCGGTCCGAAACCCGCCTGCGGATTCTCCGGGCAACAGGAATCCACCCCCGCCATGACGCGAGGTTTCCCAGACATGATCTCCAACCGCCTCATCTCGACCGTCCTCTCCGCAGTGGCACTCAGCGCCACGCTCTCCGCCCAGTCTCCGACGCGCATCCTCGCGCTGACCGAGAACATCCCGCAACTCTCGCAGATCGACATCAACACCTGCACCGAGGTGCCGTGCAACCCGCCGCTCGGTGCGGCCGTGGCGCCGTGGGCCGGCGGCACCGCGCACGACCCGCGCGATCGGATGACGTGGATCTCGGACGGCCTGGTGCTGATGAAGGTCGACCCGCGCGGCGGTTGCACGCCGATCTGCACGCCGTTCACGCCGCCGTTCGTCACGCCGGGTGTCGAGATCACCGGACTCGCAGTCAACGAAGAGCTCCAGCGCCTCTACATCAGCTACTCCGACAACCGGATCGCGACGTTCAGCGCGGTCGGCTGTGCACTGACGTACGTCTCGGACTGCGTCGTCCCGGTCCCGCCGAACCACATCATCGCCGGACTCGCGACCGAGGACACGACGCAGGAGATCTACTACGCGTCGTCAGCGTGGCTCGGACCGTCGAGCGCGCCGTTCTCGCTGCTCTACCGCGCCTCACAGTTCTCGCCGTGTGTCCCGCTGTGCACGCCGTTCCAGATCCCGGACTGCACGTCGGGTGCGTTCTTCCGCCTCGTGACCGGGCTCGGCTTCGATTCGTGCACGCGCGAACTGCACGTCACGGACGGCTGGCAGATCACGTCGGTCACGAACCTCTGGACCTGCGCGCCCTTCATCACCCAGTGCTGCCCGCAGGTCATCACGTCGGGTGACACGATGACCGGACTGTGCGTGCTGCCGTCCACCGAAGTCCCGTTCGGCAACATGTGTTTCGGCGGCACGTCGGCGGTCTGCCCGGGCATGCGCCATGTCCTGCGCGGCGACCCGACGATCGGCAACCTCGGCTTCGCGCTCGACCTGATCAACGCTCCCGGTGGCTCGATCGCCTACCTGTTCCTCGGTCTCGGACCCTGCAGCAGCTTCGCGGGCACGACCTTCAGCGGACTGATCTGTGCGAACCTCTACCCGACCTCGTTCATCCAGGCAGTGTTCGTGCCGGGCACGGGCTGCTCGGGCAACGTGAGCATTCCGTTCCCGCTGCCGAACATCCCGTTCTTCTGCGGCATCACGCTGTCGAGCCAGTTCATCGGCCAGATCCCCGCGGCATGGTCCGGTAGCTACGTCTCGAACTGCCTGAGCTGGACGATCACGGGCAACTGATCTCCACGCTCGCCGCCGCGCGATCGCCGACGCTTGTGGGTCGGCGATCGCGTCGCTTAACGTACGGGCGTGTCACCGCCGAACCCCGCCCCACCGTCGCAGACCCAGGTGCTCCTGCACCGCTGGCACGACGGTGACAAGGACGCGCTCGGCGAGATCATCACGCGCAACCTCGATTGGATCCGCGGCTACGTCCACCGCCGCCTGGGCGACCAACTGCGGGCGAAGGACGACACGCAGGACATCGTCCAGGAGGCGCTGATCGAGTTCATGAAGTTCGGTCCGAAGTTCGTGATCGCCGACGAGATCCACTTCCGCGGACTCGTCGCGAAGATCGTTCGCAACGTTCTGGCCGACCGACACGCGTGGTTCACCCGGCGCCGTCGCGACATGCACCGCGAGCGCGTGATGCCCGACCAGTCGACGATCCATCTCGATCCGGGCATGAACAGCGTGACACAGCCTCCCGAGAGCGCGGCGAAGAACGAGGAGCGCGAGTACATCCGTCTCGGCCTCGAACTGCTGCGCCCCGAGGAGCGTGAGGTCGTAATCCGCCGACATTTCGACGGCGAGGAGTTCGCGACGATCGCCGCCGCGATGCAGACCACACCCGAAGCCGCGCGCAAGCGGTTCGGCCGGGCGCTGCCGCGGCTGTTCGCGCTGATCAAGCAACTCAAGAACGGTCAGCTCGCCGACGCGATCGCGGACGAAGGCGACGAATGACCGACGACCCGTTCGAGCGGCTGCGCGAGGCTCACGAGGCGTTCGATCGGTTCCAAGAGCTCGGCGAAGGCATCGACCCGAGTGAGTTCCTGTCGAGCCACCCGCATCTGCGCGAAGTGCTCGATCCCGTGCTCGATCCGACTCCGGACGACGGTCGGGAGCGGATCGTCGCAGGGGACTTCCGCATCGTCCGCGAGATCGGTCGCGGCGGCATGGGCGTGGTCTACGAGGCGCGTCAACTGTCGCTCGACCGGCGCGTCGCGCTGAAGATGCTCGCGCACGAGCTGAGTTCGTCGCCCACTGCCGTCGCGAGGTTTCGACGCGAGGCGACGCTCGCCGCCGGCATCGAGCACCCGAGCGTCGCGAAGGTGCACGGCTTCACCCGCGACGACTCCGGCCACTGGCTCGTCATGGAGCTCGTCGAGGGCACTCCACTCGACGAACTCCTCGCATCGTTGCGCGACCGGCGCGGATCGTTGACGGGCACGGACATCGGCGCGTTCGTGACGGGTTCCACGGCCTCCTCACCGCGCGCCGCCGCCGCCTGGAGCGAATCCTACGAACATGCGATCGTCGACCTCGTCACCCAGATCGCCGACGCGCTGGACTTCGCACACCGCGCCGGTGTCATCCACCGCGACGTCAAGCCGTCCAACATCCTCGTCCGGGCCGACGGGACCGCGATCCTGACCGACTTCGGCCTGGCCCGCGAGACCGGCGCCGCCGGCGTCACCTTGACCGGCGAGACGGCCGGCACACCGGCCTACCAATCTCCGGAGCAGCTCGATGCGCGCTCACAGGAGCTCGGGCCGCAGACGGACGTGTTCTCGTTGGGCGCGACGCTGTACGAGGCGCTGACGTTCGAGCGCGCGTTCCCGGGCGAGACGATGCTCGACGTGCAGGACAAGGTGCGCCGCGTCGAACCGCGCAATCCGAGCCGGCTCAACCCGAACGTCGATCGCGATCTCGCCGCGATCCTGCAGCGCGCACTCGAGAAGGACCCCGCGGACCGCTATCCGTCCGCTGGGGCGCTGGCCGACGACCTACGCAACTGGCGTCTCGCGCGCCCGACCGCGGCTCGCCCGGTTCCGTGGTTCGTGCGCGCGCGGCGATGGTGTTCGCGCAATCGCCTCGCTGCGGGATTCCTCGCCGTCCTGTGCACGGCCACGATCGTGACCGCCGTCCTCTGGTGGAGCGCCCAGCGCTCGCTGCGGTTGTTCGAGTGGTTGTCTGACGGCGTGCGCGTCAGCGAGTTGATCCACGACTACCGCCACGCTCCGCCGGCATGGCCCGAGAACGTCGGCGCACTCGACGCGCTGCTCGTCGAGGCACGAGCCCTCGTCGCCCGATTGCCGGAGGTCGAACGCAACGTCGCGGCGGTCGCATCGCGCGGCATCGCGGCCGCAGACGGCGCGATCGCGTTCGAGCGCGTCGAGGACCGTTACCTGTACGCAGGCACGACCGAGAGCCTGAGCGCGCTGGCAAACGTGCGCGACCACGTCATCGCCGGACTCGAGGAACGTCGCGCCTGGGCGCTGGACATCGAGCAGCGGTCGATCGACGAGCACCGCGACGAATGGGGCGAGGCCGTCACCGAGATCGAGACCGCGCACGGCCTGCGCATCACCCCGCAGATCGGGCTCGTCCCGCTCCGCCGCGATGCACACAGCGGACTGTGGGAGTTCTGGCATCTCCGGTCCGGTTCACGCCCCGAGCCGATGGAACGCGGCTATCGAATCGACGAAGCGACGGGCATCGTCTTCGTCCTCGTCCTGCCTGGCACGTTCACGATGGGCTGCCAAGCCGACGACGCGACGGCCCCGAACCACGACGAGAGCGCTCGAGTTCGTGAACGTCCGCCGCACCGCGTGACGCTCGAACGTCCGTTCTTCCTGTCGAAGTACGAGATGACCCGCGGCCAGTGGGCGCGCCTGCTGCACGAAGGCGAGGAGATCGCGCCCTTCGACGCGCATCCGGCGGACCCACGTGAGCACCTCGATCGCTTTCCGATCGAGGACGAGAGCTACGATCGCGCGATCGAAGTGCTGCGACGATTCGGACTCACGCTCCCGACCGAAGCCCAGTGGGAGGACGCGTGCCGAGCCGGCACGACGACGCGTTGGAGCGCTGGACCGTCGATCACGGACCTGGACGGCTACGCCAACGTGCGGGACCGCGCGCTCGAAGCTCGCGCGGCGCAGATCATGGTTCGCGTCTGGCCGCCGTACGCCCCGTTCGACGACGGCTTCCCCCGGCAAGCGCCGGTCGACGCGTTCGCAC
>JAGQQZ010000718.1 GCA_020425915.1 Planctomycetota bacterium
CCAACACGACGAACTCGCGAGCGTCCGACTCACGCGCGAACGCTCGCTGTGGCACGTCCCCGTCGAACTCAGCTCGGCGGGACGATGAGCAACGGACACGTCGCCGTGCGGCTGACGCGATCGGTCACGCTGCCGAGCAACCAGCGCGTGACGCCCGTGTGACCGTGCGTCGCCATCACGATCAGTCCAGCCTTCTCTCGATCGACGAGACCCGCTAGCTCGTCGTGGGCCGTTCCCTCGAGCACGACGACCTCTGACTTCACGCCGTCCGGCACTTCACTCCGGAACTTGGTCAGCCCCTCGCTCGTCGCTTCCTGGAGCCCTCGCTGCAGGGCGTAGACCTGTTCTGCACCGGTGCCGAAGCCGAGCCCGGTAAGCGGCTCGATGACGTGCGTGAGCAACAACTCCGCGTCACACGACTTGGCGATCTCGGCTGCGACGGGCAGCGCGGCCTTGGCCGTGTCCGAAAGGTCGGTCGGCACGACGATCTTCTCGAGGTCGACGAGCATTCTCGCGGGGCTGCGATCGGGATCCGGATGGACGAGCAGCACCGGGCACTTCGCGCCGCGCACGACCTTCTCGGTCGTGCTCCCGAGCAGGAACCGCTGGATCCCGCTGTGGGCGTGCGTGGCGATGACGATCAGGTCGGCGTGCCGCGACTCCGCAGCCGCGAGGATCGCCTCGTACGGCGTGCCCTTGTCGACCATGGTGTGGCACTCGACGTCCGACGAAACGAGCTCCTTGGCCTCGTCGAAGTGGTGCATCTCGAACTCTCGCTCCTCCCGCGCACCCGTCGACCCGATGTCGAGCACGAGGTAGTCGTGCGTCGCCTCGACGTAGAACAGCGTGATTTCGGCACCGAACCGCGTCGCCAACGCGTTTGCTGCCTCGACGGCCAGGTACGAGTTCGGCGAGAAGTCAGTCGGGACGAGGATCTTTCGAATGCTCATGGCTTGTCGGCTCCAACGAAACGGAGTTCGATTCTCCCGTGCAATGCAGCAATCTGTATGCCGCATGCCAAGTGAAATCCCAGCGGAGTCCCCGCCGCGGCACGGGATTTGATCGTGCGCCCACTGACCAGTTCCGAAAGAATCACGACATGCCAACGACCCAACCACTTTCGTTGACGGCCGCCGACATCATGCAGACCGACCTGTTGACGGTCTCTTCGAGTACCCGCATCGGCGAGCTCGCCCAGATGTTCGACGAGCACCAGGTCAGTGGCCTGCCAGTCACGGACGGAGCCGGCCACATCATCGGCGTCGTGTCGCTGCGCGACATCGTCACCCACTACGCCGGCGACCCGGACGCGAAACCGGGCGGCCACTACTTCCTGGCCGCGCACCAATCCGACGATGACGGCGCATTCGAGGTCGCGATTCCCGAAGACGCGACGGCTACGGTCGCCGACGTCATGTCGGGCCAGGTGCATGCCGTCTCGAAGTCGGCGACCGTGCCAGAGATCTCGAGCCGCATGCTCGAACTCGGCGTGCATCGACTGCTCGTGACCGATGCGCAGAAGCGTCACGTCGGATTGATCACGACGTTCGACGTCCTCCGCGCGATCGCCGCCAAGTAGGCGTTCGGACACGCACAGGACGCGTCGCACCGCCGAGAGTGCTGGCTCTCAGTGCTGCGACGGACGGGAGACGAGCGACTCGCCCAGCGAGAGAAGCGCGCGCAGCCAGCTGGATGGCTGGGCCGTCGAAGACGGTGCAACGAAAACAGGCCGGTGGCGAGAGCCACCGGCCTGTCGAGATGAGCGGGCGATGAGATTTGAACTCACGACCCTCACGTTGGCAACGTGATGCTCTACCACTGAGCTACGCCCGCATCGGTCGAGGGCGAGGAGTTGTAGAAGACCTTGCGAGTCGCCTCAAGTACGATTTCCGAGGAAGTTCCACTCGCGGGATCGGCCACATCTCCTGGCGCGACCATGACTTCGGCATCCACGTTTCCAGACTTGATCCGACGGGCGAAGGACCGCTTCGCGGACCGCGTGTTTCTGCCGCGCCGGCGGCCGAGCGGCGGTGATTCGGTCACGTTCGGTCAGTTGGGTCGAGACGTCGAGCAAGTCGCGGCCGGCCTGCTCTCGCTCGGGATCCAACGTGGCGACCACGTCGGACTGATCTCGGAGAACTGCTACGAGTGGCTGCTCGCCGACCTCGCGTGCGCGTCGGTCGGGATCACCGACGTCCCCCGCGGCACGGACACATCCCCGCTCGAACTGCTCTTCATCCTCCGCCACGCCGGCTGTCGGCTCGCGTTCGCCGAGAACGACCAAGCGGCACGCACGCTGTTCGAACTCCAGGACGAGCTCCCCGAGCTGCGGATGATCTGCGTGCTCGCCGAGACGACGACGCTCGACGACGTTCTGACGCTGGCAGACCTCCGTCGTACGGGTCGCAAGACCTTGGCGCACGACCGGGATTACGTCGCGCGCGCTTCCCGCGATGTCACGCCGGACGACATCCTGACGATCGTCTACACGAGCGGGACCACGGCCGAGCCGAAGGGCGTCATGCTGTCGCACGCGAACGTGCTCAGCAATCTGGACGGACTCTCCCGAATGCTCTCGTTCGGCGAGGAGGACGTGTTCCTCTCGGTGCTCCCGGCCTGGCATGCGTACGAGCGAGTGCTCGACTACGTCGCATTCCACGGTGGTTGCCAGCTGGTCTACACCGATCGCCGCAGGATCAAGGAAGACCTCCGCGCCGTCCGCCCCACCGTGTTCGGTGCGGTTCCGCGGATCTGGGAGTCGATCCACGACGGAATCGTCACGGCATGCCGCCGCAAGTCACGACCGGTCGCCTGGTTCCTCGATCGTGTGCTTTGCGCCTGTCGATCGGTCGGTGAGCGTCGCGCCAACGGCAGGGAGAAGCTCCTCCACCGCCTCGCCCAGCGGAAGATCCTGCCGCAGTTTCGCGACGCCGCCGGTGGGCGTCTGCGCATCGCGGTCTCGGGCGGCGGCTCGCTCCCGCGACACGTCGACGCGTGCCTGCTGGGGATCGGGATCCCGGTGCTCAACGGCTACGGCTTGACCGAGACCAGTCCGGTCGTGTCCGTCCGCACCCCCGAGGACAACCGCCCCGGAACGATCGGGCGCCCGATCCCGGCCACCGAGGTCGAGGTCCGCGACGAGGACGGTGCGGCGCTGCCGATCGGCCAGATCGGTCACCTCTGGATCCGGGGCCCGCAGATCATGCGGGGCTACTACAACAACCCCGAGCGGACCGAACGCGTGCTCCGAGACGGGTGGTTCCATTCGGGTGACCTCGGCAGGATCGAGCCGGACGGCCACATCGCGATCACCGGTCGCGCCAAGGACACGATCGTGCTCGCAGGCGGAGAGAACGTCGAACCGGAGCACATCGAAGCCGCGCTCAAGACTTCACCGCTGATCGAGCAGGCGATCGTCCTCGGGCAGGATCGAAAGTCGCTCGGAGCGATCGTCTTCCCGTCGCTCGATTGCCTCGAACTGGAGGTGCCGCGCGAGCAGTGGGACGTGCGGGACGGAGTGCTCGAGGGCGAACCGGTCCGCAGGCTCTACCGATCCGTCATCGACCGCGTGCTCGCGTCCGAGAACGGTTTTCGACCGCTCGAGCGCGTCGCGACGTTCCGCATCGTCCTCGAACCGATGACGATCGAGAACGGCCTGCTGACGCAGACGCTCAAGATGAAGCGCCACGTCGTCGCTGAACGGCACGGCGAGCTGATCGCCGGCATGTTCGGCTGACGCCGCGGCGAGCCGCGACGTCGCCGCATCGGACGCGGACTACTTGTCCTCGTCCTC
>JAGQQZ010000719.1 GCA_020425915.1 Planctomycetota bacterium
AAGGGCCTGTCCCGGTTCACCGATCCCGCCGAATCCCGTTTGGTAGTCGAGGGTTTGAAGGACGGCTCGGTCGACGTGGTGATCGGCACGCACCGGCTGCTCAGCGCCGACGTCGAGTTCCGCGATCTCGGCCTGTTGATCGTCGACGAGGAGCAGCGCTTCGGCGTTCGCCAGAAGGAACAGCTGAGGCACGCCCGAGTCGACGTCGACGTGCTGTCGCTGAGCGCGACGCCGATCCCCCGCACGTTGCACGCCGGCCTGGTCGGAGTCCGCGGCATCTCGACGTTGAAGTCGCCGCCCGCCGGCCGACGCGACGTCGAGACGCGCGTCGCGTTCCGCGACGACGCGATCGTTCGCACCGCCCTCGAACGGGAGCTCAGCCGCGGCGGCCAGGTGTTCCTCCTCCACAACCGGATCGACGAACTCGAGGTCCTGCGCGAGATGGTCCTCCGGCTCGCACCCACCGCGAAGGTCACGATCGGCCACGGGCAGATGACCGAGGCGCAGATGGACAAGGCGCTGCGCGCGTTCGTCCGGGGCGAGTTCGACGTCCTGGTCTGCACGTCGATCGTCGAGAACGGTCTCGATATCCCACGCGCCAACACGATCCTCGTCGATCGCGCGGACCTGTTCGGGCTCGCCGAACTGCACCAACTGCGAGGTCGCGTAGGACGAAGCGCGGTACAGGCCTATTGCTACCTGCTGATGGACCGGGACCGGCCACCGCGCGAGGAAGCGCGCAAGCGTCTCAAGGCGCTCGAGGAGTTCTCTCACCTCGGCGCGGGGTTCGCGATCGCGCTCAAGGACCTCGAGATCCGCGGCGCCGGCAACCTGTTGGGCCCGCAGCAATCCGGCCACATCGCGGCGATCGGCTACGAGATGTACTGCCAGTTGCTGGAGACGGCGGTCGAACGCGCGCGCGACGAGCGCGCGGTGCCGTATCGCGTGCAGGAGGTCGATGTCGACCTGCCGGTCCGCGCATTCCTACCCGACGACTTCGTCGCGGATCCGAAGGAACGCCTCGAATTGCTGCGGGAGATGGACGGCGCAATGAACCCCGAACGCGCCGCGGCGATTCGGCAGGATCTCGCCGACCGCTTCGGCAAGTTGCCGCGTCCGGTCGAGAACCTGCTCGACGTGTTCCTCCTCAAGCACCTGTTGCTCGAACACGGGGTACAGGCCGTCCAACTCCCCCAGCCAGACCGCGTCGTGGTCCGACATCCGCCGGAACGCCCGCTCGGTGGCGCCTGGCTGAGCGTGTTCGACGATCGGCGCGCGGTCGAGCCCGGCAAGACCCATCTCATGCTGCCGTCGCGTGGTCGCAAGCGTGGATCGTGGACCGGCGAGGCCGCGCTCGCTCTGTTGATCCGCGCCCTCACGACGTGAGGCCGACCGCCTTCGCGGGAGGATTGGTATCGCCGCCTCCACTGGTTTCGGCGATACTCCGGCGGTGATGCGCCAGACCGTGATCCGTTGCCTCGTCGTCGCGGCCTGCGCCTCGGCGACGACCGCGCAACAACCGGACGGCCCTCCGACGGGAGGTCGTCGCCTCGTCGACCAAGTCGAAGCGGTCATCGGCGACCACGTGTTGCTGCAGAGCCAACTCCGGCGAGAAGTCGAGTCCCGCATCGCCGGCCGCGAGTTCAGCGCCGAGCAGATCCGTGCGCTGACCGACGAAGTCGTGTTCGACCTCGTCCGAGAGCAGATCTGGGTCCAGTACGGCAAGTCGCTCGTCGAGCGATCACCGCAGAACCTCGACGAGTTCGTCGAGCAACGGGTCGACGAGCAGATCGCAGAAGAGATCCGGCAGTCCGGTTCGTTCCTGCGATACGAGTCCGAACTCGGCCTGCTCGGCGACTCGTGGTCGGAGACCCGGCGACGCCGGCGCAACCGGATCCTCGAGGAGTGGGGGCGGGTCAGCGCGGTCTCGCAACTCGCGCGTCAGCGCTCGCTCCTCGTGCGCCCAGCCGAGATCCGCGAGTTCTTCGAGGCACACATCGACCAGTTCCAGCGGCCCGCCTCGGCCGACGTGAGCCGAGTCGGCTTCCGGATCCAGGGCAACGCCGAAGACGCCCAGGAGCGGGCCACGCGCGCGGCCGAGGCTTGGCGCGCCGAGGACCTGGCGCCGCTCGTCGTCGCCGAGCGATTCCAGGGCATCGAGATGAATGCGCTGCTACGCATCGAGGACACGGCGGACGACCCGCGGGCTCCCTTCCTGAAGAAGTTCGCCGCGGAGCACCCTGCAGGGTTCGTCTCGGAGCCGATCCAGCGCGGCAACTTCTTCCTCCTGCTGCGCGTCGAGACCAAGCGCGAGGCGAAGACGGCGACGTTCGACGACCCGGACGTCCAGGCCACGATCCGCAACAAGCTCGCCGAACAGCGCATCGACGCCCGCCAGGACCAGGTCATGCGTAGCAAGGCTCGCGAGATCTACGTCTGGCCTCCGGCGCTCGGCCGCCGAATCAGCGGCTGACAAGCTCGAACCGGGCAGAGTTGCTTGCGCCCGGTCGGAATCCGGCTAATTTTCGCCGTTCCCTGAACCGCAGACCCCGCGGGGCCGTTCCCTGACCCGTTCTCGGACCCCTCAGCCCAGCGGGATCCGGCTTCGCTCCAACGCCACTACGAGACGACGGTCCCATGTCGATCGACCCGACCAAGTACGAAATCGAAACCACGACCCCACCGATGTGGGAGCGTGAAGAGACCTTCCAGGAGATCATGGCCGAGCAGCTCCGCCACGCCCCGTGGCTGATGCTGTCGATCGTGCTCCACCTCCTGATCCTCGGTGTGCTGCTCCTGATCCCCGCGGAGTCCAAGCTCAAGGAGGAGAAGATCATCCGGATGAAGCCTCCCGAGCAGGTGGAGGAGATCGAGGAGATCGAGGAAGAGGAGATCATCGAGGAGGTCGAGGAGGTCGAAGAGGAGGTCGTCATCGAGGAAACCGAGGTCACCGAGGTCGAGGAGGTCACCGAGACCTTCGAGGACGTCAGCGACGTCAAGGAATCGGCCTTCGACAGCGACCAGTGGAACTCGGCGGTCGGTCTCGGCGGTGGCGCCGGCGGCAAGACCGGTGGTCGGCGCGGCGGCCGCGGCGGCCTTCGGAAGAAGGGCGGCAAGGCGACGGCGCGCGCGATCGAACTCGCGCTCGAGTGGCTCAAGAAGCATCAGGACGAAGACGGCAAGTGGGACGCCGACGAGTTCATGAAGCACGACGTCGAGGGCGAACCCTGCGACGGGCCCGGCAATCCGGTGCACGACGTCGGCCTGACCGGCCTCGCGCTGCTCGACTTCCTCGGCGACGGCAGCACGATGCGTTCGGGCGCCTACAAGGACGTCGTCCGCAAGGCCGTCCTGTGGCTGCGTGACCAGCAGGACCCGGAGTCGGGACTGTTCGGCACGAACAACTCGAACGAGTTCATCTACAACCACGCGATCGCGGCCTACGCGATGGTCGAGGCCTACGGACTCTCGAAGTACAAGATCCTCAAGAAGAACGCGCAGCTCGGCATCAACTACCTCGAGCGGCACCGCAACCCGTACAGCGTGTGGCGCTACCAGCCGCGCGACAACGACAACGACACGTCGGTCACGGGTTGGTGCGTCATGGCCTACAAGTCGGCCGAGGACTTCAAGCTCGAGGTCAACAAGACCGCGATGGACCTCGCCGAGGCGTGGTTCGACCAGATGACCGACCCGACCAACGGTCGGTGCGGCTACACCGAGCGCGGCGGCCGCTCGTCGCGGAAGACCGGCGACCACGCTTCGAAGTTCCCGCGGGAGAAGGGCGAGTGCATGACGGCGGTGTCGCTGCTGTGCCGCTTCTTCCTCGGCCACGACCCGAAGGAAGACGAGATGATGGCCCCGCAGGCCGATCTGATCGTCAAGCAGCCGGCCGTATGGGACGAAGAGAGCGGTGCGATCGACCACTACTACTGGTACTACGCGACCTACGCGCTGTATCAGATGGGTGGCCGTCACTGGACGACCTGGGAGAAGTCGCTGACGACCGCGGTGGTCAAGCCACAGCGGACCGAGGGCAACTTCAAGGGTTCGTGGGACCCGGTCGGTGTCTGGGGTGAGGACGGTGGTCGCGTCTACTCGACGGCGATCCTGTGCCTGACGCTGGAGGCCTACTACCGGTACACGCGCTTGGTGCGCTGACATTCGCCGGCGTCGGAGGAAGCAGCCCGCGGACCGCCTGTCGGTTCGCGGGCTGCTTCGTAGGGAACTGGCCTACTTCCGTGTGGGTGCCCCGAGTGCGGGATACATCGAGCCGCGATGATCGGGGGCGGACGAAATCCAACGCGGCGCATCGCCGGCGCCCTGAGTCGAGCTTCACGACGATTCGACCCGAGTGAGCCGACAGGCTCCTGGCGTCGCCCTCCGCGGTTCTCACGTGAATCGAGGCCTTCGGGATCCCGTGCGTCGCGATCGACGACGGTGACGTGTGACATCGGGATTCCTGCCCTGCGATCACCCACACGGAAGTAGGCCAGTTCCCCATTCGAGTTCGGGGGTGTGGGGAATCTCGACAGAGACCACCCGAACCCACCGCGCCTCCCCATCGGCCGATCACCGATTTCTCGAACTTTGTCTCCAAGTTTCGCTCAAGCGATTGCCGATGGAGGCAAAGAGATGTGGGTCTCGAAGTGAGACCTCCCCCATAGCATCGAGGAGTTATCGATGGGCCTGCGGGTCAACACCAACATCGCGTCTTTGAACGCCCAGCGCTCGCTGGCATCTACCACCGAGAAGCTGCAGTCCAACTTCCGTCGACTGTCGACCGGACTTCGGATCTCGACGGCTGCTGACGACGCCGCTGGCCTCGCGATCTCGGAACGCTTCCGTGCGCAGATCCGATCGACGAACCAAGCGATCCGGAACGCGCAGGACGGAATCTCGATGACGCAGACCGGCGAGGGTGCGCTCAACGAAGTCAGCAACATCCTGATCCGGCTGCGCGAACTCTCGGTCCAGGCAGCGAACGGTACGGTCAGCAACGCCGACCGTGAGACGCTCGACCAGGAGTTCCAGGACCTGATCCAAGAGATCGACCGGATCGCGCGTTCCACTTCGTTCAACGGCGTGAACTTGCTCGACGGAACGGGATCGACGATCCAGTTCCAGGTCGGCATCGGCGTCAACAACTCGGTCGACACGATCCAACTCAGCACCTCGGACACGCTCGCCTCGACGCTCGGCCTGTCCACGCTGTCGGTCGGTTCCAGTGCCGACTTCTCAGCGGCGATCACCTTGGTCGACAACGCGATCAACAGCGTGAGCCAGGTGCGGGGTCAGTTCGGTGCGATCCAGAACCGGTTGACGACGACGATCGCCAACCTCCGGATCCAGGCCGAGAACCAACGCGCCGCCGAGTCGCGGATTCGCGACGTCGACGTGGCGTCCGAGACCGCCGAGCTGACGCGGAACAGTATCCTGCAGCAGGCGGCGATCTCGATCCTGGGTCAGGCCAACGTCCAGCCGCAAGCGGCACTGTCGCTGCTGCAAGGCTAGACGTCGACCTGACGTCGGGCTCGTCTCCGCGGCCGACGGCCGCGGAGGTCTCGCGTGCGCGCCGCGACTCTCCGCTGGGCACTCGCACGTCGCGCCCCGGCCGATACGCTTCGGCCATGCACTCCGCGCCCGACCGCGCCGACCCCAGGGCACCGCGCGAACTCGTCGTCCCCCTCCTCGTCTTCGGCGTCGGCGTGGTCTTCGTCGGCATCGCGACTTCGATCGGGCCGGGCTGGACAACTGCGCTGCTGGTCGCGACTGCGTGGTGGCTCGACCGGAGCCGGAAGCCGAGTGCCACGCCGCGTATCGTCGTCGTGCCGCCGAGGCACGAACTGCACCGACCACCATCGTTCCGCGACTTCCATGCGGCCACGATCGCGACGCACGGGCGCTTCGTCCCCGTCCTCGCGCACGCCGAGTACGCGGCACGATGGTTCGGATTCGCGTTTCGACGCTGGTCGTTGCCTTGGGTTGCAACACTCGCCGTGGTGCTGGTCGCGCTCCAATCCGCATCCGCGTCGCACGACCGAACCGCGCGCACACAAGCGCTCCGCCTCGCGTGGTTGACACTCGCCAGTGACGGTCCAACGGGGCCGGAGACACTCCGTCGTGGCGCGCTCGAATCCGTCGTGCGAGACGCTCGTTCACTCGAGGGCCTGAATC
>JAGQQZ010000720.1 GCA_020425915.1 Planctomycetota bacterium
AGCCGACTGATCCCGGCGCGAAGCACGAGGAGGTCGGCGGCGTGCAGGATCGCGGTGAGGATCCCGGATTCGTCGATCAGATCCTCGTCGTGGTGGTTCCGCACGGCGTCCTTGAGCTCGAGCGGAACCGACCATTCGTCGGTGACCATGCCGGCGACCTGCGCGTGATCGGTGCCGAACAGCTCCCGCTCCACGTCGAGCAGCTGGCATCCGCTCGCGCTGACTTCGACGTCGATACGCCCGCGCACGTGCAGGAGTTGGCCGAGCGGGACCTTGCCGATGTTGTGCAGGATCCCGGCCGTGTAGGCCGTGCCCTGGTCGATGCCGCCGATCTCCTTGGCGAGCCGTTGGCAGGCCGCGGCGCACGCCACGCTGTGGCGCCAGATCACGGTCGACTTGAGGTACGGGATCTCGACGTCGTCGACCTTGAAGTAGGGCGACGTGCAGGAGGTGACGACGACGCGCGTGATGTGACGGATACCGAGGTAGCTCAGCGCCTGCGGGATCGACGTGATCTCACTCTGCAGTGCGAACAGGCTGGAGTTGCACAGCCGGAGCAGCTGGGCGGTCAGGCTCGGGTCGGTCTGGACGAGCTCGACGAGTTTCGCCATCGAGAACTCGACGTCGTCGACGATGCGCAGCACTCGCATCGCGACCTCCGGCAAGGGAGGTACGCGCTCGATGATTCGCTCGAGGTCCTTCGCGACCGACGTCATCGCCCGCGCCTCGCGTTACCCGGCTTGGAGCTGCGCGGAGTCCAGTTGCGCCTTGAGGCGCGACATGACGTTGCTGTGGATCTGGCAGACGCGGGACTCGGTGAGCTCCATGATCTCGCCGATCTCACGCATCGTCAGGCCCTCGTAGTAATACATGATGATGATCAGGCGCTCCTTCTTCGTGAGGTTGCGCGTGATCGTCTCGAGGACGTCCTTCTGCTGCATGGTCTGGATCGGGTCGACGACGCGCTTGTCGGCGAGGATCTCGACCTTCTCCATTTCCTTGTCGTCGTCGCCGTCGTCCCACTTCTCGGACAGCGAGAAAATCGCCTTGGCGTTCGCCTCGGTGCGCGTGGCTTCGTACTCGGCGATCGAGACGCCCATCTCCTGCGCGATCTCGAACGTGTTCGGGTCGCGACCGAGTTCGCCCTCGAGCTTGCGAAGGACCTTCTCGAGGCGGTGCGCCTTGAGGCGGACGAGACGCGGGACCCAGTCCTGCGAGCGCAGCTCGTCCAGGATCGAACCACGGATCCGCGTCGTGCAGTAGGTCTTGAACTTGATGCCGCGGCTGAGGTCGAAGCCGTCGATCGCGTCCATCAAGCCGAACACGCCGGCGCTCTGGAGGTCGTCGAGCTCGATCGACTTGGGCAGCGTCTGCAGCAGGCGCTCCGCGATCATGCGGACGAGCGGGAGGTGCAGCTCGAGCAGGACATCGCGGAGGTTGACGTCGTTCGTGCGCTTGTACGTCTTCCAGACGTGCTGCAACTCGGATTCCGACATCCGCGCCAGCGTGCGGCGCGGCGCGGGCGTAGGCGTGACGTCCACCGTCGGGCTGCTGTCCTGGGTCGAGGTCGTCGCGCTCGGCGTGGCGTCGGACTTCTTCACGGTGCGAGCCTTCTTCGGCGACTTCTTGGTCGCCGTGGTCGTCGTCGTGGACGAGGTGCCGCGTCGCGTCGTCGTGGACGACGCCTTCTTGCGGGCGGTGGTCGAGGCGGAACGGCTCGGTCGAGTCGGAGTCGGACCCTTGCGGGTGGAACCGGAGCGAGAAGAAACGCGAGTCGAACGAGCGGCGGAGGACCGAGCCATGATACCTCTAGGGAGTGAAGGAGAGCGGACGTGCGACTCGTCCACCTAGGGACGGCACCGTGTTTCCATGCCCTTCACTCGGGCTCGGCCGGGCAGGGAGCGTTGCTATGCCCTCACTTCAGTTCGGAAACCGGCTGCCATGGCGACCGAAGTCGCGTAAGGCCCTTGGCTTTGCGTCCCCACCTTTCGGCGGGTTTGCCTTTGTCGAGAAGTCGTCCTGGTTCTGAAAGATCGCCGGGCGGGTGCTGACCTGCCGGCAGAGATTGATCGACCTGAGTAGCCCGGTTGTTTAGCGGAATCTCCCCGGTTTTCTCGAATCGGGACGCGGCACCGTTCGGCTGTGCAACACCCGACGAGATGTGGTGGTGAGCACATCGAAGCCGTCAAGATGTTGATGCCGGTCGGGTCAGCCGTTCGTGAGGCGACGCTCGAGATCGAGCGCGCCTTGGTGTCGTGGCGACCGCTCGAGGACTTCCCTCACCGCGGCGCGGGCTTCGTCGACCCGGCCGAGTTCGGCGAGCACTTCGGCACGCAGCAGCGAGAACTCGGCGCTCGGCTGCAATTCGAGCAGGGCGTCCACGTGTCCGAGCGCCTCGTCCAACCGGCCGGTGTGTCTCGCGGCGAAGGCGAGCAGATGGAGGACCGCGGGACGCGACTCGCCGTCACGGTCCGCGAATCGGTTCACGGCCTCGACGTCTTCCAAGCTGCCGGCTTCGTTGCCGCGGCCGAGGCGCACCCACGCGCGTTCCACGCGCCCACCGATCGCATCGGGGTGGCGCTCGAGGACGGCGTTCAGTGCAGCTTCCGCCGCTTCGAGTCGATCGAGTCGGCGCAGGGCCCGTGCTCGAGCCAGCGTCGGCTCGAGTTCGTTCGCGAAGCGCGCGGGCATCGCGTCGAGCAGGACCAGCGCGTTCTCCGGCTTGCCCGACTCGATCAGGCGCCAGATCTGCGGCATCGCGACTTGCCACGCGGTGGCGCTCGACGGCGACTCGTCGTCGCCGGCTTGCGCGAGATCGTCGCGGGCGTCCGCGGTTCGATCCTGGAACAGGCGCATGGCGGCACGGACGAGGAGTCCGGCGTGGCGGCCTTGCGGGGAACGGACGACCGGGTCGAGGGTCGCTTCGGCGTCTCCGAAGCGACCGAGTTCGCCGAGGATCTCGGCGCGCAGCAGTGAGAAGTCGGCCGCGGGTTGCACCGTCAGCAGTTGATCGACGTGCGCGAGCGCCTCGTCGAGTCGGCCCGAGCGCCGCGCTGCGAACGTGAGTAGGTGCAGGATCGCCGGGCGGTGGCGTGCGTCCCCTTCGTTGGAGTTGCTCGCCGCGTGCGCGTCCTCGCTGCCGCCGGCTTCGTTGCCGCGTTCGAGCCGGATCCACGCACGCTCGACGCGAGCGGCGGTCAGGCCGGGTTGCTGGTCGAGCACGCAGTCGAGCAGGCGCTCGGCTTCCTCGTTGCGTCCGAGTTGCCGCAGCGCACGAGCGCGCGCGAGCGTCGGGTCGGTCTCGTTCGCGATCGCTTCGGGCATCGCGTCGAGCAGCACGAGTGCGTTGGTCGGGTCGCCCGACTCGATCAGCCCCCACACCTGCGGCATCGCGACCTGCCAGTCGGAAGCGGTGGCTGGCGCCTCGCCATCCGATGCGCGTCGAAGGTCGTCGAGCGCCGTGTCCGTGTTGCCCTGGCGCATGCGCATCGCAGCGCGGACCAACAGGCCGGCGGAGCGGCGCGACGAGTCGACGACGGATCCGAGGGCTGCCTCGGCGTCGTCGAACCGGCCGAGTTCGGCGAGGATCTCGGCGCGTAGCAGCGAGAAGTCGGGTCCGGGTTGCGCCGCGACGAGCTCGTCGACGTGCGCGAGCGCGTCGTCGAGTCTGCCCGCGCGTCGCGCGGCGAAGGTCAGCAGGTGCAGCACCGCCGGTCGCGCACGCTGTTCGCCCGATCGCCTCGCTGCCTCGGCGTCCTCGATGCCGGCGGCTTCGTCACCGCGTTCGAGGCGGATCCAGGCGCGTTCGATGAGTGCTTCCACCGGGCCATCGCCGCGTCCGAGCACACCGTCGAGCACACGCTCGGCTTCGTCGTCTCGCCCGGCGAGACGCAAAGCACGTGCGCGTGCCAGCGCGGCATCGGTGAAGTTCGCGACGCTCTCGGGCATCGCGTCGAGCAGCGTCAGCGCGCCGGTCGGATCCGCGGCCTGGATCAGCGCCCACACTTGCGGCAGCGCGACCTGCCAGTCGGCGAGCGTAGCCGCCGAGTCACCGGTCACCGCCTGCTCGATGTCCGTGCGCGCGTCGTCGGCGCGGTGCTGGCGCAGGCGCATGGCGGCGCGGACCAGGAGCCCTGCGGCGCGCCGCTGCGAATCGACGACCGCGTCGAGAGCGGTCTCGGCATCGCCGAAGCGACCGAGTTCGCCGAGGATCTCGGCGCGCAACAGCGCGAAGTCGGCCACCGGGTGCATCGCCAGCAATTCGTCGACGTGCGAGAGCGCCTCGTCGAGTCTGCCCGCGCGTCGGGCGGCGAACGCCATCAGGTGGAGGACGGCGGCTCGCGTGTTCCCTTCTGCGGCTCGCGCGGCTGCCTGCACGTCCGCGTTCCCGCCGGCATCGTCGCCGCGCTCGAGCCGGATCCAAGCGCGCTCGGTCAAGGCCGGGACGAGATTCGGGTCGCTGTCGAGCAAGGTGTCGAGGACGCGAGCCGCCTCGTCGTCGCGGCCGAGGAGCCGCAGCGTCCGGGCCCGCGCCAGCGACGCGTCGGTCGAAGCGGCCACGGGTTCGGGCATCGCGTCGAGCAGGACCAGGGCGTTGCCCGCGTCGCCGACTTCGATCGATCGCCAGATCTGCGGGAGGGCGATCTGCCAGTCCGCTTCGGTCGCCTTCGGATCCTCGGTCACCGCCGTTCGGATGTCGTCCTGCGCGTCCGCTTCGCGGCCCTGCCGCAGGCGCATCGCGGCGCGGACGAGCAGTCCGGCGGCGCGCTTGTGCGGTGCGGTGACGACCTCGTCGAGCGCTGCCTCGGCGTGCACGTAGCGTCCGAGTTCGCCGAGGATCTCGGCGCGCAGAAGTGCGAAGTCGGCGCTCGGCTGCAGGGCGAGCAGCGAGTCGACGTGCGCGAGCGATTCGTCGAGTCGACCGGCTTGTCGCGCGGCGAACGTCATCAGGTGCAGGACCGCCGGTCGCGAGCGGCTCTCCTCG
>JAGQQZ010000721.1 GCA_020425915.1 Planctomycetota bacterium
TCCGATCCCCGGAATCGCGAGGGTTCGGTCAGGACCGAGATCGCGGACGCGCCGAGGTCGCGGTAGTGACGGACCTGCGACGCGACGTCGCGGTCGGCGATGTCGCCGAGACTGGGGCTCGCGCGCTTGAACTCCGCGACGATCGACAGTCGGTCACGACCGCGCAGCGCGTCGGCGAAGTTCGCCCGCTCGCAGCGCGCATCGGACGGGGCCAGTTGCTTGGCCCGCTCGCGTGCGAGTTCCGTGATCTCGTCGAGCACGCTCATCGCGAGCTCGACTCTGCGTATCGCTCGAGCACGCGTAGCGCGGCCCCGCTCTGCATGCAGTCGCGCGCACGCTCGACCCCCTCGGCGAGGTCCTTCGCGATCCCCGCGACTTCGAGCGCACACGCGGCGTTGAGCGCGACGACGTCCGACCGCGGTCCGGCGTCACCACCGAGCGCCTCGCGGAGCTGCTTGGCGTTCTCCTCAGCGGTCCCGGCGCCCGCGAGTTGGTCGACCCCGGCGCGCGCGATCCCGACCGACTCGGGATCGATCTCGACCGGCTCGATCGCTCCGTCCCGCAGCCGATGGCCGCGCGTCACCGCGTGCAGCCCGCACTCGTCGAGACCGTCGCAGTGAACGACGAGCGCACCCTTGCTGCCGAGCTCGAGCAGCGCTTCCGCCATGACCTCGGTGACCGAGGGATCGTAGACGCCGAGAAGCTGGAACTCGGCCAACGCGGGATTCGCCAGCGGACCGAGCAGATTGAACAGCGTCCGCACGCCGAGGCTGCGTCGGACCGGCGCGACGTGCGCCATCGCCGGGTGGAACGCGGGCGCGAACAGGAACACGAAGCCGCAGGCGTCGAGCAGCTCGCGCGCACGCTCCGCCCCGAGGTCGAGCTTGCAGCCGGCTGCCTGCAGCACGTCAGCGCTGCCGACCGGCGACGAGACGCCGCGATTGCCGTGTTTCGCGACCGCACCGCCGGCCGCGGCAACGACCGTCGCTGCCGCGGTCGAGATGTTGAACGTGTTCGCGCCGTCGCCGCCGGTACCGCAAGTGTCGACGAGCGGCCGCACGTTGGGGTGGATCGCGACGCGATGCGCCCGCAGCGCGCGCGCCGCCGCCGCGAGCGATCTCGCGTCCGGTGTCTGCGTCGCCAGCGCGACCAGCAGACCCGCGACCTGCACGGGCTCCGCATCTCCCTGCATGATCGTGTGCAACGCGTCCTCGAGCGCGCTCGGCTCGATGCCGCGGCCGGCGACCGCGTCCCGGATCAACTGCGAGATGTCTGCCATGAGGCTACCTCCGAACTCCTGCCACGTCGTTCCAACGCCTCGCGCAGGATCCGCGCGAGCAATTCCGATCCGCCCGGCGTCAGGAACGACTCCGGGTGGAACTGCAATCCGATCCAGGGCCGATCGATCCGGCGCATCGCCATGACGACCTCCTCCCCGTCCTCTTCGAGCCACGCGATCGCCGCCAGTTCCGACGGCAGGTCCCGCACGATGAGGCTGTGGTAGCGCGCGGCCGGGAACGGATCGCGCAACCCGGCCAGCAACGGATCGTCCCCCAGCGTCACGAGCCCTGCCCGGCCGTGTACGGGTGCTGCGCCACGCTCGACCTTCGCGCCGCTGACGAGGCCGATCGCCTGATGACCGAGACAGACGCCGAGGACCGGTCGCGTCGAATCCCGCTCCAGCCAGGCGAGCGTCGTCGTCGCCTCTCGAGGGTGGCCGGGGCCCGGCGACAACACGACGAGATCGGGATCGAACTCCGCGACGCGTCGCTCCAGTTCTCCGACGGACAGATCGGACCGGTAGGTCTCGACCGTCGCACCGAACCGAAGGAACTGCTCCGCGAGGATGAACACGAAGCTGTCGCGATGATCGACGACGAGGATCCGCGGCGGCTCCGTCATGGCCCGACCTCCGCGACGGCGATCGCGAGCCGGCAGGCCCGCGACTTGTGATCGGTCTCGGCGAGCTCCCGCCGAGGATCGCTGTCCTGCACGACGCCGGCACCGGTCCTCGTGTGATACGTCCCGTCGCGGTAGCGCAGCGATCGGATCACGATGCAGCTGTCGAAGCTGCCGTCATGCAGCAGGTACCCCGCTGCGCCACCGTAGAATCCGCGCGCATTCGGCTCGAGCGAACGGATCAACTCCATCGCCTTCGGCTTCGGCGCGCCGGTCAACGTCCCCATGTTCGCCGCGGCACGGTACGCGTGCATCGCGTCGAGCCCGTCGCGCAGCTCGCCGCGGACCCGACTCACGAGGTGCTGCACGTGGCTGTACTTCTCGACCGCGAACTGCTGCACGACGTCGGTCGTGCCCGGCTTGCTGACGCGAGCGATGTCGTTGCGCGCGAGATCGAGGAGCATGGCGTGCTCGGCCTGCTCCTTGCGATCGAGCAGCAGACTCAACGCGAGGCGGCCGTCGGCGTCGTGGTCGATCGTGCCGTCGGGCGCGAACCCTCGCGGCACGGTCCCCGCGATCGGACGGATCTCGACGACGCCGGATTCGACCTTGAGGAACGTCTCCGGCGAGGCGCCGAACAGGTCGCCCCGCACACCGAGGTCCAGGAAGAACATGTACGGCGACGGGTTGTTCGTGCGCAGCGCGCGATACACCGCGGTCGGCCGCGCCGAACTCGTGTTCGAAAGTCCCCGCGAGATCACGGCCTGGAAGACGTCGCCGTCGCGAATGTGTTCGCGCAGCGTCGACACGGAATCGAGGAACGTCGCGTCCTGGACGTCGGCGACCACGGCGGCCAGTTCCCGAGTCCCCGCGGGATCGTCCTCGCGCACGCGGAGCGCGCGCACGCGTTCGCACGCGGCGACGTGTCGCCGCTTCGCCTCGGTCGCGGCCTCCCACGGCATCCCGCGCGTGACGACATCGGCGGTCCCTTCGCGATGGTCGAACACGACGATGTCACCGACGACGACGAACGATGCATCCGGTTCGTCGAACGGATCGGGCTTGCGCGGTCCGATGTTCTCGAACCGGTCGACGACGTCGTAGCCGAAGGCCCCGACGATCCCGGCCGGGAACGGGACCGCGGCGCGGTCACCGACGAGCCCCGCGGCGGCCCGAATGAAATCGAGCAGCGGTTCCGGTGCTCGCAACCGCGCCTCCGCCTCGAGCGGAGGGGTCGGCGCGGGTGCGTCGGGAGCCCGTCGCTCGAGTTCGTCGACGAGCCGCTCGGCCCCCGGCACCAGGGGCTCGACCACCCGCGCACCGTCGGCGAGCACCTCGACGCGCAACAGCGCCCGCGTCACGAGGATCGAACGCCGCGGCGAACCACGGTCGCCAGCGAGGTCCGCGCTCTCGAGCAGGGCGACGCCGCGCACGCCGTCCCGCCGGAGCTCGTCGAGCAGTTCGAGGGGATCGACGCCCGGCCGCACCGGCAGAGCATCGTGTTCGGTCCGCGCGGTCACGGGCGGCGGCTGACTCGGTGCGGCGTGCATGCCCCCTTCTTATCGGCACGTCGGGCCCGTACCACGCCCTCATTCCGGTCCAGCTCGACGGCAAAACTTGCCGACATCGAACGTGGACGAGCGCCGGCTCCGCGGCGACGCTTCCGACTCGCATGCGGACCCTCCTCCCGTACATCGAGATCGCCAGGATCGACCACTGGTTCAAGAACCTGTTCATGGTCCTCGGCGTGCTCCTCGCGCTGTTCCACGATCCGGAACTCGCGACCGACTGGGGTGCGCTCGTCAACATCGTCGTCGCGGTCGCCGCGACCTGCCTCGTCGCCTCGAGCAACTACGTCATCAACGAGTTGCTCGACGCACCGACCGACCGCGAACACCCGACCAAGCGCCACCGCCCGGTGCCGTCGGGCCGAGTCGTACCGGGCTGGGCGATCTTCGAGTGGTTGCTGCTCGGCGCCGTCGGGCTGGGCATCGCGTTCACACTGAACGCACCGTTCGGCCTGTCGGCCCTCGCGCTGTGGATCATGGGCGTCGTCTACAACGTTCGCCCGCTTCGCTCCAAGGAACTGCCCTACCTCGACGTCATCAGCGAGTCCGTCAACAACCCCCTCCGGTTGCTGCTCGGTTGGCACGCGCTGGTGCCCGACCTGTTCCCGCCGTCGAGCCTGCTGATCTCGTACTGGATGATCGGCGCGTACTTCATGGCGATGAAGCGACTGGCGGAGTACCGCTTCATCGGCGATCCCGAGGTCGCGGCGAGCTACCGCAAGTCGTTCGTCCACTACGACGACGCGCGGCTGCTGGTCAGCATCATGTTCTACGCGACCGCGTGCGCGTTCTTCGGCGGCGTGTTCGTGGTCCGCTACAAGATCGAGTTGATCCTGTTCCTGCCGTTCGCCGCCGGGTTCTGCGCCTACTACATGAAGCTCGGACTCATGCCCGACAGCCCGGTGCAGAACCCCGAGAAGCTCTACAAGGAATACGGATTCGTCGTCTACGGCCTGTTCTGCGTGGCCCTGTTCGTGCTGCTGATGTTCGGTAGGATTCCGTTCTTGCACGAGGCCTTCGAGTTCATGCCTTCGGACGCACCGATCTGGTGGACGTTGCCGTAGACCCGTGAGCGCCGGACGACTGATCCTGCTCGCCGGTCTCGCGACCGTCACCGGTCTGCCGATCGTCGGCGTCTCGACGCGACGTGCGGAGGACACGGAGGGCTACTGGCGCAACGGCTGGCGCGAACTCGCGTCCGACGCCGACGATGGCTTCCTCGTCTGGGAGAGCCGCCGCAGCGGCAGCTGGCGGATCCTCCGCCGTTCGCTCGCTGGCGGCGACGTCGCGCAGATCAGCCCGAACGAAGTCGGACGCGACCACTTCGCGCCCCACCTCTCGCCGGACGGAACGCGACTCGTGTTCGCGTCGTTGCCGGCCGGCACGAATTTCTACGAACCGCTCCCGGACGGTGTGTTCGCTCAGCTGCGGATCATGAACACCGACGGCTCGGCGGATCGCGAGCTCGTCGCGAAGGCACGCGGCTACTTCGAGGACCGCGTCGCAGTCTGGATCGACGACGACCACTTGTTCTACATCGACGAGCACGGTGCCACGCAGCGCCTGACGCTGTCGACGATGGCGACGGAGGAGATCACGGCCGGTAGCGACGAACCCTACGGCTGGCTGCTCAACCCGACCGCAACACACGCGACGCGCGGTTGGCCCGTGTTCTCGCCGTACGACGCGGCCAACCGACGCGTGCTGCTGCGCAAACGACTGCCGGGTTGCCAACCGTACTTCTCCCGCGATGGCCGCTGGGGGTTCTGGACCTCCGGGGTCGGCGGTCCGCTGAGTCGTTACGACCTCGAGACCGGGGAGTCGTCGCCGATCGTCCGCGCGTTCGACGACCGCCTGCCGAAGGTCCGGCGCTACGTCTACTTCCCGATGCTGTCGGCGTGCCAGACGGCATTCGCGTTCTCGGCCTCGCCGTTCAAGCACGACCACTTCAAGTCGGACTACGACGTGTTCGTCGCGCGCGTCGACCCGTTCACGCTCGAGATCGAGGGAAAGCCGCAACGCTATACGTTCGACGGCGCCTGCGATCGCTTCCCCGACGTCCACTACTCGAGGCTCCGACTCGGCAAGCACCGGGGCACGGCCCCGTTCACGCTCGCGCTGGACGCGCCGGCCCCTGGCGCACATTGGGATTTCGGCGACGGCAGTGCGGCGTCGGAGCGCGGCACGCACACCTTCACCGAACCCGGTCGCTACTGGATCACGGCGATGCGCGGCGACGAACGCTGGCGCGGCTACGTGCGCGTCGAAGCGCCGTCCGGGCCGCACCCGGTCCTCGCCCGGCTCGTGCCTGGCCCGGCGATCGAAGTCGAGTTCGACCGCGCGATCCGGCTCGACGGACCATCGGCCCTTCTCGGCGGGCATCCCTGCGGCCAGTCGTTCGCGCTCGTCGACGCGACGACGCTGCGCATCGAACTCGCGAAGACCCTGCGAACCCGCACGCGCCTCGTCGTGCGCGGTGTCCGCGGCGCCGACACCGCCGGGCTCGAGGTCGCCAACCGCGAGCTCGAGGTCAAGCTCGAGGCGTGGCCGTTCGAGCCGGACGGTCTCGCGTTCGTGTTCGAACACGGCGAGTCGGACAACCTCGTCGCGGAGCCCGGCAGCGGACAGCTCGTGACCTTCCCTCCCGAGCTGTCCGGTCCGGTCCACTTCGATCGCCGCTACGCGCTCCAGATCGAGGGCGGGATCGTGACGTTCCCCGGTGCCGCGGAGAACCTCGCCCGCACGCTCCCCGACAACGGAGGTTGCTCGGTCGCGGTCTCGATCGAACTGTCGCAGCACCGACACGATGCGCGCATCCTCGCGCTCGAATCCGCCAACGGTCCGCTGCTCGAGATCTGGCAGCGCGAGGCACGGTTCTTCGCCAAGCTCTGGCCATCCGGCAGCGAGCCGGTCGAACTCGCGCTGTTCGGCGACAAGGATCGGATGCCGGATCTCACCGTCGGCATCGGCGGCGGTTTCGCGTTCGGGCGCGTCGACGGCGTGACGCGGGCCCGAGTCGAGGTTCCCGGCGACGCTCGTGCCTGGCGGCCGACCCGACTCGTGGTCGGCGACGGAACGTGGCATGGGACCGTCCACCACATCGCCGTCTTCTCGAAGGCACGCTCCGAACTCGGATCGACCGAGGACCAACGCCTGCTCGACGAGTGGCGTGACCGCGTCCCACCGGTCGAGCAGCTGCGCGTGCAGGGCAAGCTCACCGCGAAGTCGCCGGTCCCTACGCTCGAGAAGATCAACCCGTACCGCGACGCGATCAGCGTGTTCGAGTACGAGACCGCGGACGGACCGGTCCGGGTCAAGCACCGCGTGATGCTCGACGGCGTGCGGCTGCCGATCGCCGACCGCGAGGTCGGAACCGGCTACGACCTCGTGCTCGAACCGAGCACGGCGCATCCCGAGATCCAAGCGACCTACGTCGAGGACGCGCTCGAGGAGCGGTTCGACCTCGAGGACTGGTTCGGCGGCTAGGCCTGGGCGTCGCCGGACACGGCGCTCCGGTCGCGACCCGCGAGTTCCTCGGCGATCCAGCGACGCACTCCGTACTCCGCGTAGCCGCGCTGTTGGAGGTAGCGGACCACACTCCGCCCGTCGCGCTGGGCCTCGGCGATGCCACGCTCGAGCTCGACCCATTCACCGCGCGCGCGCTCGACTTCCCGGTCGATCGCGCGCTCGCGTGCGAGCTCCTGGCGACCGGTCCAGGCGAGGAGAACGCCCATGACGAACGAGAAGATCGCGACGCCGACCAGCCATCCCCGCTGCCACAGCCAAGCGCATGCGATGCCGCCCGCGACGGCCATGACGATGCCGACGATGGTCTTCGTCCGCGGCGGCAGTCCGAGGAGTTGCTCTTCGAGAATCGGTTCTTCCATGCGTTCGACCTCCGACCGTGTGCACGAGCCTACCGAACCGGCAAGCGTGCGCCCAGTTCCGACGCTCAGCTCGCGAGCAGGAATCGAACCAGCGCGAACCCCAACGCGAACGCGCCGCCGAACGCGAGGCGATCGATCCGCAGCACTCGACGACCACGCCGTGCACGCCAAGCCCCGAACGCCGCCATTCCGAGCCCCACGACGATCGGCGACAGGACGAGGTTGACGATCCGGCCGACGTGCGAGGCGATCAGGAGCTTCGGGAGCGCGACGACGCTCAACGCGCCGAGCAGCGATCCGAACAGCGTGTAGCCCAGAACCAGGATGACCGGATTCGCAGGCTTCTCGGACACGTCGCCACGCACGCGGAGCCCCAACTCCGAGATCAGGTGCCCGATCGCTTCGGCGATCGCGAGCAGGATGACTTCACCGAAGACTTCGAGGATGAGTTCGAACATGGTCCGGATAGCGGCATCGGAGGACGTGGTGCACGCGCGGGTCTACGACCAGCCGAACTCCGCGACGTAAGCGTCCCAGATCTGGGACGCGTAGCGGTTCGCGTAGTCCTCCGCATACGTCTCCCCACGGCTCGACTCCCGCTCCGAAGCCGTCGTGATGCGATCGTGATGATGGCCCAGCTCGTGGAGGAAGATGTGCAGGAGTTGGAACGCCTTCGCGGTGCGCTCGGTCCACGCGACCGAGACGTGGCCACGATCACTCGGTTCGAGCGGCACCCCGAGGCGGTCGAGGATCTCACGATGTTCGTCGACGAACTCCCGCGACCAGCGGCCCGCGATCGAACGCTCCCAGGCACAGATCGCGACGATCCCGAGGTCGTAGTAGCCCATCCGATCCCGATGGCCGGGCGCCAGCACGACCGCATCGAGACCGCGCGAGAGTTCGGCCCAGTCGGGGAGCAAGCCGATGAACCGAACGACCTCGGGCTTGCGCAACAGGTGTCGAAAGCCGGCCCCGGGGCGGAGCCGATCGATCACCGGCGTCGCCTGGAAGTAGTTGCGGTAGTGCGGAGAATCGTCGGTCCGGTGCTTCTTCTGCACGGTGCCGTCGCGAACTCCGGGATTGGTCTTCCTCGGGTACTGGACCATGTCGAATCAGCGTGAGCCTACGGCTACCGACCCGAGCGCGGCGACGAGCCCACCGCAGAGCAGCGAAATCCCAACCAGGGTCTTCTTCGTCTCCGGGTCCAGTGGCATCGACGCACGATACCGGATCGTGCCGCCCGGCGCAGACCGATGTCGCGCCACATCTCGAACGCTCATCGGTGCAGGACGCGTGAGTGCCATCGGATACCCATCGCACACCACACGCGTCGAACACCACTAGCGGTACTCCAGCTCCTCGTTCCACCCACACGACCGGCATCGAAGCCGCCACGTCCTCGGCAATGCACCGGCCACACGTTCCAACGCGACGACCACGATGATCGCGCTCGTCCCGGCCAGGACGGCCTTGCCACCGCCACCGCGCAGTCCACATAGAAGCGCGTACGCCGTCATCACCCCCAGGGGCAAAGCGATCGCGCGGACGACTCGCGCGAGGGGACCGGGGCCGATCGAGTGCCGTGCACTGAGGGAGATCCGAGCACGAACACCGCAGTTGGGGCACGACCAGACCATTCGACGCGCCGAATCGGTGCGGGGGTTGGTCGGGAAACCGTGACGCGCGTCCATCGTGGCGCGGTGGGTTCCGACTCCCCGAGCGATCATTCATTCCAGCTGAAGCAGCGGGCTTCGCGCCGCACTCCGCGTCAGCGGTTCTCCCGATCGTGGAACTTCGACCCGTCCGTGTCCTCGATGTCCGAGACGACCGGATAATCGATCGGATCGAGGGACGACACGCCACGCAACGCCAGGTAGTCCGCGAGAACACGATGATCGACCATGATCGGCCCACGACCGGCCCAGTGGCGATCGCCACCGGCTCGCTTGACGCCCGAGATCCAGTACTCGTCGCCGGACTCGACGCAGAAGTAGTTGCCAGAGACGCCTCGACCGGCGAGTCGCTTGAGCGCGCGACCGTCGAAGTAGATCGTCCGTCCCGATTTCGACAGACGTGCGCGCGAGATCCAAGCCGGGCCCGA
>JAGQQZ010000059.1 GCA_020425915.1 Planctomycetota bacterium
CGGAACGCGGAATCGCAGGCGCGGAATCGGCCGGTGTCATGGGTATGATGGCGCCTTCCACCAACGAATCCCGCTCCACGGACCTACACCTTGCGACGCAGCCTCCTCACGCTCGCCGGCGCACTCGCGCTGGCTGCTCTCGTCCCCGCACAGTCCGACTTCGACTGGCACGTGCCGATCCACCGACCGGCGGACTCGGTCGCGCAGTGGTGGGCCGGCGGTGACGACTTCAAGGTCCGCTTCGACGCGGACGGTGCGACGTTCTACCCGCGGCTCGGACCCGCGCGGGAGAACCGGCCGTTCGGGATGCGCTTCGGCGGCGTGCGGGTCGGCGGGACGGCCGTCGCCGCGAACGCACCCGTGGTGCGCGCCTCGGACTGGCGGTTCGTCTTCGATCGGGGCGTCGTGTCCGAGGAGTACGAGGTTCGCGAAGAAGGCGTCGAGCAGCGCTTCGTGTTCGCCGAACGGCCGGCCGGTGACGGTGCGATCCGCGTCGTCGTCGATCTCGCGACCGACCTCGTCGCCGAATCCCGCGTCGGCGCCATGGCGATCGACTTCGACGACGACGGCGCGGCGACGCTGCGCTACGGTGCGGCGATCGCGTTCGACGCGACCGGTGCGCGCACCGACGTCACGACGCGCTACGCCGACGGCCGGATCGAACTCGAGGTCCCGGCCGGGTTCGTCGCGGACGCGACCTTCCCGCTGACGATCGACCCGCTCGTCAACACGACCGCGATCTACTCGTCGCCGATCAACTCGGTCGAGAGCGTCGCGATCGCGAGTGACCTCAACGAGTCCGGCCTGACCAAGGTGTGCTCGGTGGTGTCGCGGATCTTCTCGGGGACCGATTCGGACCTGTTCGGTTTCGTCAGTCCGGTCGACTACACGACGGTGTCGCCGATCTACCTCGACCTCGACACCAACTTCGGGTCGTCCGAGGGGTCGGTCGCCTACGTCGGTGGTGGCACGCCGCAGTTCGTGCTCGTGCACGAGCGCGTGAACGTCAACACCGGGCAGGCCTTCGTCGTGATCTACGCGCACGATCGCGTCAGCCTGGTCGTCAACAACGGCCAGTCGGCGGCATTGCCGCTCGTCGCGAGCGAGAAGGCGTGGCGCCCGCAGGTCGGTGGGACGCGGACCGGCACGCGCGCGATGGTCGTGTTCGACCACGAGTCGGCCGGTGGCGTGCACACCGTGCAAGGTTGCCGCGTCGACCTGTCGCCGCTCGTGCTCAACACGCCGTTCCTGATCGCGGGGGCCACGACGTCGAACGAACGGCGGCCGAGCATCAACCCGCTGACGTTCGGTGCGACGGCTTGGCGTGCGGTCTATCTCGATGTCGGCGCGTCGCAGAGCGTGCTGCAGGGCGTCGAGATCTCGTACTCCGGGGCGGTCGTGTCGACCCAGGCGCTGCGCACGATCAACGTCGCGCCGGCGGAGTCGCCGATCCTGCCGAAGATCGCCGGCGAGGCCGATCGCTATCTCGCGACCGTCGTGCAGCGCAACGGTGGGTCGGTGCGCCTGGTGGGTCGCCGCGTCGACTGGCCGGACTTCTCGAGCCGGATCGTCCGCTACACCAAGACGATCGTCGACAACGGGACCGCCGACATCCACAACGGCGGCGTCGCCTACGACTA
>JAGQQZ010000722.1 GCA_020425915.1 Planctomycetota bacterium
ACGACACTGGGTTTCTCCGGTCCGAACGTGCTGGGCGTCCTCGGCAAGCCACGCTACGACCGACTCGATGTCGAGGTCGAGGGTGCGCTCTCGCTCGGATCCCGCTCGATCTACGAGCTGAACCGTATGAAGCGGCCCGGCGAGGAACTCGGCGCTTCGCCGAAGATCATCGTCGGCGGCCAGCACGCCGCGTATCGATTCACGATCTTCACCGCGATGGGCTACGTGACGAGCGTCCGGACCCTGGAGCCGACCGACGACCGTCGATTCGACGCGGTCTTCGATCTACTGTGGTTCGACTACGATCCGAACGATCCCAATCGGTTCGCCCAGGCCCTGACCGGCCCGACCGTGTTCGACCTCTCGACGCGCTTCCCGCTGATGATCGAAGGTGGCCGCGTCGACGACACTCCGGCCGGCCGCGTCTTCGTGACCGAATCGTGCGCCCGCCAATTCCTGTGGATCGAGTTCGATCGCCAATTCGCGAACCTCATGAACGGAGCCATTCCCCGATGACCCCTCTCGACTTCCACGAGATCGAAGCCGCCCTCGAAGAACTGGACGGCTGGCAGATCGACGACGGCAAACTGCATCGTCGGCTCAAGTTCGAAGACTTCCAGGCGGCGTTCGCGTTCATGACGCGGATCGCGCTCGCCGCAGAGAAGGCGAACCACCATCCCGAGTGGTTCAACGTCTACAACAAGGTCGAGGTCTGGCTCTCGACCCACGAGGCGGGCGGGATCACGCAGAAGGACGTGCGCCTCGCGAAGCAGATCGACGCGGCGGCCAGGTAGCGCGCCAGGATGCCGTGGGAACGGCCAGACACCCCCACTTCCGTGCTCCGATCGAGATTTCTCGGATCGCCTGCACCCGACTCGCCTCCCCACGGATTCCAACCCCGTGACCGACTCCAGCGCAGCCATGTCGAGTGACCGAGGCCCGTTCCCCGGCTTCGAGCGGCTCGTCCGCACCCATCAGGCGATGGTGTGGCGCTACCTGCGCTTCCTCGGATGTGACGACGCCGAGGCCCGCGACCTGACGCAGGACACGTTCCTGCGGGTGCTCGACCGCCCGATCGACCGCTTCGGCGAGGGCGGCACTCGTGCCTACCTCCGACGCGTCGCGCGCAACGCATACCTGCGTTCGCTCGAACGCGCTGCCCGCCGGCCGGTCGTCGACCTCGACGTGGCCGAAGCCGCCTACGAATGGTACCGCGGCGACGACGAGGGCGAGTCGACGCGCGACGCACTCGACGCCTGCCTCGAGACCTTGTCCGACCAGGCCCGGCGCGCGTTGGAGCTCCGCTTCGGGGAGCGCTTCACGCGCGACGCGATCGCCGCCGAACTCGGCATCGGCGCGCACGGCATCAAGAGCCTTCTGCAACGCTCGTACGCGAGGTTGCGCGTCTGCATCGAACGGAGGTTGAGCCATGAGCCAGCCTGACCCACGCGACCACGCATTGCGCGCTCTGCTCGAACAACGCTTCGAAGGCAGCGCGCCCCCCGACCTCACCGAACAGATCCTCGAACGCGCCGCACGACGCGACGAAGCGGCGATCACTGCAACCGAACCCGGAGAAGACACCATGAACCACGACAACCAACCTGCCTTCGAAGCTGCCGCCGCCGGCGCCAGCGATCGTGGCCTCCTCGGCGAGTTCCTCGGCTTCATGGCCGACAATTCGAAGTGGTGGCTGACGCCGTTCCTGATCGTGTTCGGCCTGCTCGGCTTGGTCGTGCTGCTCGGCTCGACCGGTGCCGCGCCGTTCATCTACACGTTGTTCTGAGTTCGCGACGCTGCCGCGAGTCCGCGCGCTGCGCGCGGGCTCCGGCTTGGGTCGCCGAGGCGACGCTCGGATCGGGCTCGCAACAGACGAGG
>JAGQQZ010000723.1 GCA_020425915.1 Planctomycetota bacterium
AACGTCGGCTCGACGCCGCGTTCTCGGCGCTGCGCGACGGTGTCGCCCGCGAGGAGGCCCTCGACTACGACGAACCGCCGGGCTGGATGCAGCCCGTGCGTCATGCGCTCGGCGCGTTGCTGATGGGGGCGGAGCGGCCGGCCGAGGCCGAGGCGGCGTACCGTGCCGATCTCGAGCGTCACCCGAACAACGGCTGGTCGCTGCTCGGACTGTCGAACGCGCTCGCTGCTCAAGGCAAGGACCGGTCCGCGATCGAACTCGAACTCGAGTCGGCGTTCCGTCGCTCGGACGTTCGGCCGCGATCGTCGTGCTATTGCGAACCGGGCAAATGACCGCCTGCCCGGCCTGGACGCGTGCAGCCAGGCCGGGGCGTCGTTACGATCCCCGGCCATGAACGAGATGGTCGACGCGATCGTGTTGGAGTTCGAGGACAAGGTCGAGAAGGCTCTGCACCACTTGACCGAGCACCTGGCGGGAATCCGCACGGGGCGTGCCTCTCCGGCGCTGATCGATTCGATCAAGGTGGAGGCCTACGGCACGATGACGCCGCTCAATCAGGTCTCCCACATCTCGGTCCCGGAAGCGCGGCAGCTGCTCGTCAAGCCGTTCGATCTCTCGATCATCAAGGACATCGAGCGCGCATTGCTGACGTCGGATCTCGGTCTCACGCCGGCCAACGACGGCAAGCTGATCCGGTTGACGCTGCCGCCCCTGTCGGAGGAGCAACGCAAGAAGCTCGTCGTGAAGGTCAAGGACATGGCCGAGCAGGCCCGGATCGCCCTGCGCAACTCGCGGCGCGACGCGAACAAGCACGCGGATCAGGCGCTCAAGGAGCACCACATGACCGAGGATGCGAACCACGACCTCCACGACCGCATCCAGGAGATCATCAAGACCGCCGAGACGAAGATCGAGTCGATCCTGGGTCGCAAGACCGAGGAGATCATGACGGACTGACGGTCCGCCCGCGGCTCCGACCCCGTTCCCAGAGCGGTCCTCCCGATGGGGCTCCGATCGGCCGATCGTGGCGGAATTCCCCCAGCCCGCAATCATGTCCCGGGCGACCGACGAAGGGCCTCAACTTCCCCTTGCGTGCCATGCGGCGAGCCTGTTGACTTCTCCGTCTCCCGCCCGTGGCGCCCGCCGTTCGGGGGCGTAGCTCAGTGGTAGAGCACCGGATTTTTAATCCGATGGTCGAAGGTTCGATCCCTTCCGCCCTCATGACATTGGCTGGCCACTGTGCCGTTCGGACGACCCCGCGATGCCCATCGACGCCGAATTCCTGAGCAAGCTCGTCTGTCCCGAGACGCGACGCCCGTTGCGCCTCGCGACCGCGGACGAGCTCGCCCGCGTCAACGCGGCGATCGCTGCCGGCAAGGTCCATTCGAGCGGGGGAGAGCCGATTTCCGATCCTCTGGAAGAAGCCCTCGTGCCCGAAGGTGGCACCTTGCTCTACCCTGTGCGGGAGGACGTTCCGGTCCTCCTCGTCGAAGAGGCCATTCCGCTGTCGCAAGCTTGATTACGGTGATCTGAATTGGATTTCTTCCGCAAGTATCAAAAGCCGATCCTCTACTTCGCCGTCTTCTTCGCGTTGATCGTGTTCTCGATCACGGGTGACGTGATGAACTTCTTCGGCTCGATCTTCCGGGATCAGCAGCCGACGGCGTCGATCGCCGTGCACGGCCACGAGGCGCACCTGACCGAGCGTGACTTCCGCACCGCGCGCGCGATCGTGCTGCGGCACGAGCGTGGCGACCCGGTCATGGTGATGCCGAATCTGGGGTCCGTCGATCCCAACGACCGACTGTCCGACACCTACGCCGTGCTGCGCCGTGAAGCGCTCGAAGAAGGGATCGAAGCGTCGTGGGACGAGGCCGACCAGGCGATCGAAGCCGTGGCGCGGGCGTTCGACTCCGATCCGACGAACCTGATCCCGGTCGGGTTCCCGTCCTACGAGTCGTACCGCACCGCCGTATGGGAGAGCCTCCGGATCGCGACGTTGGCGCGGCTCGAGATGCTCGGTGCCCGCCCGTTCGGTCACGACGCGGTCGAGGACGTCCTCGACGATGCCGAGCTCGTGAAGCTGCGCGTGGCGTCGATCGACGGTGACGAGGTCGAGAAGCAGCTCCAGGAGGATCTCGACGCGCGCGACGACGCGAGCGAAGTCGTCCGGAAGTGGGTCGACGAGTTGGAGGACGACGACCCGATGCGCCGACAGTTCGTCGACGAGGAGCGGTTCCAGGTCGAGTTCGCCGGAATCCGCGTCGCCGAGTTCGATCCGACGGCGTTCGCCTCGGAACTCGAGGGATTCGAGGTGTCCGACGAGGAGGCGCGCAAGTTCTACGACGTCAACCGCTTCAACCTCTACCGCTACGAGGTCGAGGACGAGGCCCCGCCCAAGGACGGCGAGGAGAAGGAAGACGGGAACGGCGAGACCGATCCGAAGGACGACGCGCCCAAGGACGAAGACGAGAAGGACGGCGCTGCCGAGGACGGGTCCGACACCCCGCAGGACACCGAGAAGCCGAAGAAGTTCGAGATCCGCGAGTTCGACGAGGTCAAGGACGACGTCATCCGGCGGAAGCAGGCCGAGCACGTGATGCAGCAGCTCTGGAAGCAGATCCAGCTGGCGTTGTTCGACCACCTCGCGCCGCAGATCGACGCACGCACCGAGGCGTTCGCGGCGATGAACGAGGCTGATGCGGCGCAGATCGAGGCCAAGACCGCGCTGAAGGAAGACCCCGACAACGAGGAGCTCTCGGCGGCGCTCGAGGCGGCTCAGGAGTCCTACGAAGCGAAGCGAGAGGCGCACGAGGCGGCCGAGAAGGCCGTGACCCGCGCTCGTGACGCGTTCGATCCGCTCGCCAAGTTCGTCGAGATCGCCGGTGGTCGCAAGGGCGTCTTCACGCTCGACAGCGGTGAGAAGCCGCTTTCGATCACCGGACTGGTCAAGCTCGACGGTCTCGGCGACTGGACCAATGCCTGGGCCGTGCGCGCGATGACCGCGGGTCAGGTCTCGTCCCAGGTGCAGTTCTCGAAGGACTGCGTGTTCCAGTTCCGCGTCGGCGAGACCGAGCAGAACAAGATCAAGGGCTTCGAGGACATCGAGGAGGACGCGACCGCGGCCTACTTGTCGCAGCAAGCCGACGAGAAGGTCGAGAAGGCCAAGGAGGACTTCGAGGCCGCGCTCGCACGCCTGTCGCGCGAGAAACTCGCCGATCGCGTCGGCGAGATCGAGGGCAAGAAGCAGACCCGGCTCGACGAGCAGATGACCGAGTGGCGCGAAGGCGTCGAGTCCTCGATCTCCGAAGCCGAGGCCCAGCTCGCGACGACGAGCAGCACGCGCGCGAAGACGCAACTCGAGAAGCGTCTCGCGACGCTGCGCGAGGAACTGGCAGCGGCAGACGACAAGCGGGCCGAGTTCGAGAAGGCGATCGACGCCGAACTCGAGACCGAAGTCGACGAGGCGCTCGCCGATGCGTACTCGGACGTCCTCGAGGTCGCGGCCGCGGAGGCCGGGATGACCATCACCGAGGTCGGTCCGTACCGCCGCAATCCGCCGACCTACGGCCCGATCGACTACCTGCCGAAGCCGATCCAGGTGCTCTTCTACCGCGATCACATCGATGATCTCGAGGTCGGTGACGCGACCGAGGTCATCGAGGACTCCACGTTGCGGACCGTTCAGTTCGCCATCGTCGACGAGGTAAAGCCGGCGACGGTCGCGGACATGAGTCGACGCGAATTCGTGGACGCCACGTTCACCTACCGCCGTCGCGTGATCAGCAGCGTGTCGAACCTCAACTACGGAATCGAAGCGTTCAAGGCGCGGCTCGGCTACACCGAGCCGGGCGACGAGACCGCCAAGGGCAAGTGATCCGACGGATGTCGGCGGGGCTTCACGTCCCGCCGCCCGTTTCGGAGTCCGAGCACCTCGGCCGCGCCTGGTCCGTAGGATCGGATTGGCGGCCCGCCGGGCGGCGCTAGGTCGCGGGTCGGGCGATCGCGATCAGCGAGTGCCCGAACGGGAACGACATGTTGCGCAGGAGGAGCTTCTCCGACCCCATGAACCGCGCGAAGGTGTCGTTGACGATGCCCGGGAACTCGTGGCTCAGGTTGGTCTCCTCGTCCGGTAGTCCGACGAGTCGTTCCTTCAGCTTCACGGTGAGGACGGCCGGCAGGATGAGCGGGAAGAGGAACGTGTTGAAGTAGGTCGCCTTGGTCACGCGGAATCCGGTCTTCCGCAGCAAGCGCTTGAGCGGCCCCCGGCGGTAGCGTCGGCAGTGGTGCACGAGGCGGTCGTTCTGCGAGTACAGGAATTGGTACGCGGGCACCGAGATGAAGATGCAGCCATCGGGCCGGATCACGCGTCGGACCTCACGCAACACGGCCTCGTCGTCCGGGATGTGCTCGATCGTGTCGAACAACCCGACGAAGTCGAAGCTCGCGTCGGCGAACGGGAGCGCGTGGCCCGAACCGGTGATGCAGTTCTCGTAGCCGCGCGAGCGGCAGTAGGCCATCGCGTCGTGTGCGATGTCGAGCCCGAACACGCGCCCGTAACGTTGCAGGGGGCCGAGGAACCCGCCCGGACCGCAGCCGACTTCGAGCAGTTCGCGATCGGTCCGGTCGCCGAGCTCACGATCGAGCAGGTCGAAGAAGATCTCGCGACGGCCCCGGAACCAGAAGTGGTGGTCCTCGAGCTCGGCGAACTGGTCGTAGACCGACGCCTCCATCCGCGCGTACTGCAACGACTCGCCGCTCATCAGGCTTCCTCGCGCGCGCGCGCCGCGACGACCATCTCGTCTCCGAAGTTGAGGTAGATGCTCGTGTTCTTCAGCAGGTTCAACGGGCTCAGCAGCCAGCTCACGACCTTGTTGAGTCGCGCGGCGCGCTCGGTGATGAAGCCGAACGAGACGTACTTGCCGCCGAACGAACTCGTCAACTGGGTGACGTCGAATCCGGCTTGGTCGAGTGCCCGACGGATCGTCGCCTGGTTGAAGTGGTAGATGTGTTCCTCGTGTTTGAAGTGATGCCACTTCGGACCGAGGAACTTGGCGAATCGGCTGTCGACGTTCTGCGTCTCGAGGATCAGCATGCCGCCCGGCTTCAGCATCGCGCGAGCCTGGCGCAGCAACTCCTGCGGATCCGGGACGTGTTCGACGACGTCCCACATCGTCACGAGGTCGAACGAGCCGCGCCGGTAGCGTTCGTCGTCCGGAACCTCGTGGAGCATGCCCACGTGCACCCGATCCTCACCGAGATGGCGCTGCGCCTCGGACGCGATCGCGGCGGAGACCTCGACGCCGTAGCCGTCGTAGCCGTGCTCGCGCATCACGCGGAGGAAGTAGCCCGCCGCGCATCCGACGTCGAGGATCTTGCCGTGCTCGGGGAGGTACTTGCGCACGAAACGCAGTCGTCGCTCGAACGTCTTCAGGTAGAGCGGAGCCTCGTCGGCGTACTTCGCGTACCCCTTGGTCTTCGGACTGTCGCTCTGCCAGTAGTCCTCGTCGTAGAGCGTATGGATCGACTCATCGGAGTAACGCGGTGAGACGTAGACGAAGCTGCAACGCGTGCAGCGACGCACCGCGAACGGATCCTCGGTGAACTCGGTTTCGTGTTCGCGGCTGCCGCAGACCTGGCAGACGTCGATCGGGACGACTTCCCGCGTCGGCGCGTCGGTGCTCGCCGTCACCCGAAGTACTCCTTGCCGGTGGCGACGGCCTCGTGGCCGGTCTCCTCGCCGGTGGCGAGTTCGATGCCCATCTTCCGACCCATCTCGACCGACTGGTCCATGTTGTTGTAGCGGAAGTTGCCCTGCCGGCCGGTCGTGTGGATGTTCTCCAGCGTGCCGACGAACGCCTGGATCGGCTTGAGGTTCTCCGCGTAGTGCAGGTCGTAGACCGGGTATGCGAACGGGATGCGTCGCGTGAACGTGCTCAGCACCTGACCCGGCTCGATGAGTCCGACCGCGACGAGGTCGTCCTCGGCGATCTTCTGCAGTTCCTCGTCGCTGGCGCGCCAGATCTGGTCGCCGCGACGGCAGGTGATCTCGGCGCAGATCATCGTCTTCTCTTCGGGCGCCGACAGCTTGCTGAAGTTCTTGAACTCGGAGATGCGGTGCACGGTCCGCTTCAGTTCGGGGATGTAGACCCAGCTGTCCGGGCTCACCTGCGGACGGTCGAGCTTGAGGTAGACGAAGACGATCGAGATGTACTGGAGGTTGCGGCAGTTCTGCACGACGGCCTCGGGGGCCGACGGCGAGACCGCCTTGGCGAGCGACGTGATCGGGATCGTGTTGACGTAGTGGTCGCCCTCGACGATCTCGCGCTTGTGCTTGCCGTACTCGATACCGCACACCCGGTTGCCGTCACGCAGCACGCGGATCGCGGGTGAATTGACGAGCACGCGCGACTCGGGGCTGATCTCCTCGATCTTGCGCGCGTAGCCACGCGCGAGTTCGCCGATGCCGCCGTACTTCGGGTAGATGAAGCTCGTGACGAGCGTTCGCGGCGTGTCGCCTGCCTTCGGTCGGAACAGCGTCTTCTTGATCGTGTCCGTCAGGTTGAGCAGCGTGATGCGCTGGCTCGCCCAATCGGCCGAGATCTGACTCGGTGGCATGCCCCACGCCTTCTCGGTGTACTGGCCGAAGAAGATCCGGTAGAGAGTCTTGCCGAATCGCCGCGTGGTCCAGCTCTCGAAGTCCAGGTCGGAGAACTTGCGCAGGCCGGTCTTGTCGAGGAAGCGGACCCACATGTAGTCGAGCAGCGCCTTGACCAGCAGGTGCTTCGGCATGCTCTTGAACACGTTCGACGCGACCAACGGATAGTCGATGAGCTTCCCGAACATGACGATTCGGGACAGTCGCTGTGCGGTGACGATGTTGTCCTCGCCGATGATCTCGCGGACGTGCTCGATGAGGTTCTTGTCCTGACTGTGGAAACGGTGCGGCCCGAAGTCGTGGGTCCAGTACTCGTCTCCGTCCTCCACGAACGATGACGCCATGCCGCCGACGTGGGGTTCGCGCTCGAGCACGGTGACGCGATGGCCGCGCTTGACGAGTTCGTACCCGCAGGAGAGGCCGGCGAGTCCGCCTCCGAGGATGACGACGTGTTTGCTCATGGAACAGTCTCAGGTGTGAATCGGGCGACCGCCTGGGACGATGAGGTTCGCTCCAGGACGTTGCGAAGAGAGCCGGGACGGTCGGGAATGTAGTCTATCGCTCGGCACACGGCGTCGGGGCGGAGGATTGACCAATCGGCACCCGTTTGCCCCACAGCCACTTACGGCTGATCGCCTTGAACATCGACCAAGCGGTGCGGGCTTGCCGAGCAAACGAGTCGGAGTGTTTCGATTCGCCGCCGGCGCGGCGGCGGTACGTCACCGGAATCTCGATGACGCGGGCGCGTGCGAGCAGGGCCGCGCACATCATCTCGGGCGAGAATGCCGGGCCGGTCTCGGTGAGATTCGGCTTCATCCGCTCGAAGGTCTCGCGCGTCAGCGTCCGGTAGGTGCAGCCGACGTCGGTGAACCGCGGCTCGCCGGGACGCATCCACAGCAGCTGCAGGTACTTGGCCATGAACACGTTGCCCCAGCGCAGCATGAACCGCATGTTCGCGCCTTGCTCGACCATCTGCTTGGTCGTCCGAGTGCCCATGACCATGCCGGCGTCGTCGATGTAGGCCAGCATCTTGGTCAGATCTCGCGCTGCGAACGATCCGTCGGCCTCGACCAGTACGAACAGGTCGCCCTTGGCGTTCGACATCCCGGCGAACAGAGCGCACCCATAGCCCGGTTGTGACTCCTGGATGACCCGCGCGCCCGCGTCCCGCGCGAGCTCGGCAGTGCGGTCGGTGCAGTTGTTGTCGACGACCAGGATCTCGTCGATGGCGTCGAGGGTACGGAACTCCGCCACGACGTCGGCGATCGTCGCCTCCTCGTTGTACGCCGGGATGATCAGTGAGACTGTGCGGTTTCCGTGCATCGCTCCGGTAAGGGTACCCCGCGCCTGGGGGCTCGGAAGTATGCTCCGCCCATGCGTTCATGCCACCCCCTCATCGGTCGAATCGCCTGGATCGTCACGGTCGTCGCGTTGGCAACGGCGCTGCCGAGCCAGGCCGGACCGACCACTCGGGCGGATGCCGCGCCGCGCACCGTCGTGATCCTCGGCGCGAGTCTGAGCGCGGGCTTCATCTGTCCTTTTCCTGGCGAGGACGGTCGCGTCAACCGAACCGTGAAGCTCAAGCAGGCGCTGGCCGAGTTCTGGGACCGTGAGACGGCGCGGGTCTCCGATTGCAGCGACTTCGCGACGTTCCTCGATCCCGTCGGCAAGCAGACGGTGCAGGTGGATCGTGCGAAGAACCAGGATCCCGACCTGCTGATCGGCATCGACTTCCTGTTCTGGTTCGGCTACGGCGTCGTGCCCGCCGGCAAACGACTCGAGTTGCTCGAGAAAGGTCTGGAGATGCTCACCGCGTTCGATTGCCCGATCGTCGTCGGCGACTTCCCGGACATGACGGGTGCGGATCCGCGGATGCTGCGGAAAGCGCAGATCCCGAGCACGGAGGAACTCCGGACGCTGAACGAGCGAGTCCGGTCGTGGGCTGCCGAGCGAGCGAACGTTCGGGTGTTCCCGCTCGCGAAGTGGGTCGCCGAGCTCAAGAGCGATGGCCGGACCGTCGTCGTCGAGGGCGAGCCGGTCAAGCTCGGTCCGGCGGCGCTGATGCAGTCCGATCGGTTGCATCCGACCAAGCTCGGGATCGCCGTCGTCGCCGACGGCCTCCGGGCGGAACTCGACGCGTTCCTCGACGAAGGGTCGAGGCTCCGGGTCGGCGATGTGTCCTTCGATGCGATCGTGGAGTCGATCCGCGCCGACCTCGAGCTCGAGGAAGCGCTCGCCGAACCCACCGCGGCGGAAGCCGCGAAGTCGAAGTAGGACCGACTATCCGTCGAGCGCTCGTCGCCAGCGCGGAAGCTCGCGCAGTCGTTCGAGCAGCGGCGCGAGCAGCGCACGCGCCGCTGCGTCGAGTTCGAGCCGTTCGGGTGCTCGCTCGTCGGCGGCGTTGCGATCGCCGCGCGCGAGCACTCGGCACGCGACGATGACGAGCGTCCGAGGGTCGTCGTCCGAGGCGAGCAATCGCGGGTGGGCCTGGGTCGTCGGATCGAGCAGCGCGTCGACCGCCGCCACGATCCGGTGCTCGCGTTCCAGGCGCGTCGCGGCGTTCGGATCCCGGGCGCCGACCGCGGCGGCGAGATCGCGCAAGTGGACCGAGAGATCGGCGCGCAGGGATGGGTGGAGGTCGGTGTAGAGGGTCGAGAGACCGGCGTCGAGGTCGCCGGACAGGCACTGGCGGATGCCGAGCAGGAGCCGCGCCTCCGGATTCGGCGGGTCGATCTGTAGGACCCGGGCGAGCAGCACCTCGGCGGTACTCGCGTCGCCGGCGGCGTGGGCGAACTCCGCGAGGTAGAACAACGCGGTCGGGTTGTTCGGATCCAGGCCGAAGAGGTGTTCGCGCGCGGACTCGGTCGCGGCGTACGTGTCCGCGGCGCCGGCTTCGCCCGGGCGCCACTGGTTGCGGAGCGCGAGTTGGTAGAACCGGCTCTCGGTGGGGTGCAGCGCGATCGCGCGCTGGATCCACGGGGCGCGCGCGGCGCGATCGCTCGGCGGGATCGCGCGGAACTCGGCGACGCAGAACTGGGCGGCGACGGTCGCCGCGCCGACGAAGCCGCACGCGAGACCGAGCACGAGGAGGGGGAGGTGGACGCGCGGATTCGACCGAACCGAGCTCGGTGTGTTGGTCGCGCCGAACCAGGCGAAGGCGAGGAGCGCGGCCGGGCCATTGGTCAGCGGGGATCGGACCGACGCGAGCAGGACGAACGCGACGAGCGGGGCGAGCCCCAGTCTCGAGTCGCTACGCCAGCCGGCCACGAAGGTCACGACCAGGAACGCGATCCACATCGCGGCGGCCGGGACGCCGCCCTCGATCGCGAGTTCGAGATGGTCGTCGTGCGCCGTGGCGGCGAACGATGCGAACCGACGACCGAAGCTCGACAGGTCGATCTCACGAGCCGTACGGAACGGCGGGTAGTCGTAGCGGAACTGGCCAGCCCCGTGTCCTCGCAGCGGAGCATCGGCGACCATGCCGAGACCCGCGCGCCAGATCTCCTTGCGCACTTCGATCGTCGACGGGGCGGTGATCGTGACCGTCTCGGGCGTCGCGGCCGGCGCCTCGCCGACGTGCTTCGCGGGTGCGGCGAGGAAACCGAGCCCGGCGAGGACCAGTGCGAGTGCTGACGTAGCTCCTGCCAGCGCGCGTTCGCGTCGGAACGCGATCCCGCACGCGCACGCGCCGGCCAACGCGAGAAGCCCGGACCGCGATCCGTTGAGGCCGAGGTAGAACGACCCCGCGATGATCGCGACGAGCACGATCCCGAGTCGCCGGCGTTCGCCGGCGGCGATCACCACCGCCAAGCACATCGTGACGAATTCGCTCGCCACGTTGCGATTGCCGAGCGTGCTGACCGCCTGCGACACCGCGTATCCGCTCGGCCATTCGAGGCCGAATGCCTGGGCGATGCCGTAGGCGGAGACGATCGAGGCGACGATCGCGGCTGCGCTGGCCAGCGCGGCACGGGATCGAGTCGTGCCGTCGACGAGGACGACCCAGAGCGCGGCGAAGTACGCGACGCGGAGGAACGCCTCTCCGCTGTTCGTCGCCCACCATGTACCGGTGAGCAGCAGCCAGCCGACGAGCGCGCCGAACCACTTGGCGTTGCTCGGAATCGGCTCTGGCCAGCGCCGATGGAGGGTCATCGCGAGGACTGCGGCGAGGCAGGCGACGACGCCGCGCCGGGCGACCTCGAAATCGAGCCACAGCGCTTGGAACGGGATCGCGGCGATCGCGAGCAGCGCGAGCGTGGACCAGGCGCGCCTATCCGGCATGCGTCCCACGCTTCGGGTCGATCCTCATGTGTTGGCCGGGGTCTCGTCGAACGTCAGGATCGCGTCGACGAACGCCGTTCGATCGAAGTCCTCGAGATCGTCGATGCCCTCGCCGACGCCGATGAA
>JAGQQZ010000724.1 GCA_020425915.1 Planctomycetota bacterium
AGCAGATGTCACAAGTCAAAGCTCTCAACGACGCAAGCTTCGAGTCGGCCCTCTCGTCGGCGACCAACCCCGTCCTCGTCGACTTCTCGGCGACCTGGTGTGGACCGTGCAAGACGCTGGCACCGACGATCGACGCGGTCGCCAAGGACTACGACGGCAAGCTCGATGTCTACAAGGTCGACATCGACGAGGCACCGAACTCGGCCGCCCACTTCGGCATCCAGGGCGTGCCGACCTGCATCTTCTTCTCGAGCGGCAAGGAAGTGGACCGATTCACCGGCAATCGCGACCTCCGCAGCGTCAAAGAAATCGTCGAGAAGGTCCTCGCCGCAGCGACCTCCTGATCCGCCTAGCGCCGCTTGACGAGGCGCCAGAGCAGGCCCAACCCGATCGGAACGCACAGCAGTGCGTACCAGAGCCGAGCGAAGGGCCGATTCGCGTAGAGCGGCGCGCGCAGTTCGACCCCCTCGAGTTGCGCGCCGACGCGATACGCGCCGACCTCGGTCGGGACGAACTCACGGTTGCCGCTGGCATCCGTCGCTCCGATCGACTCGACCCGACCGTCCGGCCAACGGACCTCGATCGGCAATCCGACGAGCGGACTCCCGTCGGCGTCCCGAGCCTCGACGACGACATTCGAGCCGGCCTCGGTGTGGGATGGCTCGGGCTCGATCCACTGGACGACGAAGAGCGCGGCGATCGTCAACATGCGTTAGGTTGGGTCGGATGAACGGCGATTGGCCGGAGATCGAGGATCTGGGACGCGTGGCGTTCGACGACGTCCACCGTCGAATGCTCACGCTCGCCGACAGCATCCGTAGCGGTCGATCGAAGGGCAAGATCCTCTTCGTCGAACACGATCCGGTGTTCACGGCCGGACGCGCCACACCGAAGGGCGAACTCGCCGCCGACGTCGTTTCGATCGAACGCGGTGGCCGGATCACATATCACGGTCCGGGCCAGCTCGTCGTGTATCCGATCGTCGCGCTGCCCCGCCGAGACGTGCGCGCGTGGCTGAGGGCGCTCGAGGACTTCGGGGTCGCCATCTGCGAGCGATTCGGCGTCGCTGCCGAACCGTCGGTCGACGGAACGGGCGTGTTCGTCGCCGGCCGCAAGGTCGCGTCGATCGGAGTCGCCATTCGACACTGGATCAACCTTCACGGTATCTCGATCAACGCGGCCATGGATCTGACACCGTTCCAGCGAATCCGCCCCTGCGGCCTCGACCCCGACATCATGTCGGACCTGCGGACGGCGGTCGGCCGCGACCTCACGCTCGAAGACGTCAAGCAAGCCGCCCGCGAGGCGCTTCCGGCGTTGTTCGCGTTCGGCGAGGCCCACGGCGGCGGTTAGACTCAACGGCGTGTCTGGCACGATCGAACTCGACCGCGACGGGAAGACCCTGGTCATCGGCTTCCCGTACCGAGAGGACCTCGTCGAGGAAGTGCGTGCGCTGCCGAGTCGCCGATTCGATCGCGGTAGCAAGACCTGGCGCGTGCCGATCGCACATGCCGAACTCGTCGTCGCGACGTTCATGAAGCACGGCTTCGAAGTTTCGGGCGACGTCTCGGGTGTCCTCGCCGGAACCGGAGGCGCGCCCGCCCCGGCCGCCGAGCCCGTCGCGGACGCGGAGCCCGACACCTCGGCGGGCATGACGATCTCGCAGCTCAACGAACGCGCGCGCGCCGCGCTGCGCAGCGCGTTCCCCAAGCGGGTGAAGGTCGTCGGCGAAGTCGTCGACTTCGAGAAGACGCGCGGTCGATCGCACCTGTTCTTCCGACTCGTCGAGAAGTCGGGCGAACGGATGGCGGCGACGGTCGACGTCGCACTGTTCGAGCGGACCGCCAAGCAGATCCTGCCGACGATCGAGAAGCGCGGGCTCACGCTGCGCGACGGCATCGAGATCATGGTCGAGGCGAAGGTCGACCTCTACCCCGCCAACGGCCGCTTCCAACTCATCATCGAGGACATCCATCCGGAGTTCACGCTCGGCAAGCTCGCGCTGAGCCGCGAGCAGATCCTCGCCGAGCTGCGCAAGGCCGGACTCGCGGAACGGAACAAGCTGCTCCCGTGGCCGAGGCCCGCGCTACGGATCGGCGTCCTCGCGAGCCCGACCTCGGACGGTTGGAACGATTTCCTTCGCGAGATCGAGTCGTCGCGAATCGGCTTCGACATCTCGCTGTTCCCGGTCAAGGTCCAGGGCGACGAGCTCGAGTCGACGATGCTCGAGGGTCTCGAGTGGTTCGCGGAGCACGCCGCGCACTTCGACGCGCTCTGCATCATCCGGGGCGGCGGTTCGCGCACCGACTTGGCGTGGTTCGACAATCGGAGCATCGCGTTCGCCGTCGCGGAGCACCCGCTCAAGGTGCTTTGCGGTATCGGCCACGAACGTGACGTGTCGGTGCTCGACGAGATCTCGAGTTCGATGAAGACGCCAACCGCCACGGCCGCGTTCCTCGTCCACGAGATTCGCGCGACTGGCGAGGAGCTCCGCGCGACGACGCGGCGACTCGCCGACCTGACGCGTGAGCGGATCGCGACCGAACGAGAACTCCTGGCCGAGACGGGCGCAGGGCTGCGGCGAGCGGTCCACGGTCGGATGGTCCGCGAGCACGCCATGCTCGGCGCGGCGGCGAGCCGACTCGCGACCGCGACCGGCCACCGGATCGAGCGCGAGCGCCGCTCGCTCGACGACGCCTTCCGTCGCGCGGTCCGCGCGGTACGCGTGCGACTCGATCGCGAGAGGGCGAGGATCGACACCGCGGACACGAGACGCCGCCTGCTCGACCCCACCGCCGTCGTGCGGCGCGGCTACACCATCGTTCGCGACGCGAGCGGCAAGATCGTCACCGACGTCTCGGCACTGAAGACCGGTGACACGATCGACGTCGCGTTCCGCGATGGTCGCGCGCGCTCGCGCGTCGAACAGGTCCACCGAGACACCGAGAAGGAATCCTGATGGCAGCACGCAAGAAGAGCCAGTTCGTCTACTCCGAAGCCTCGACCGAGCTCGAGACGATCCTCGACGAGATCGAGACCGGCGACGCCGACATCGACGTCCTGTCGGACAAGGTCGAGCGCGCGGCGACGCTGATCCGCGATTGTCGCGAAGCACTCGAAGGCACCGAACTGCGCGTGCGCAAGGTGGTCGAGGAGCTCACCAAGGACGCCGACGAGTCGGACGAGGACTAGCGTTGGACTTCGAGCAGTTCGCGCTTTGGTACATCACGCTGATCGTCAGCCTCGTCGTGCACGAGGCCGCGCACGCTTGGGTGGCCTACCTCGGAGGGGACATGACCGCCTACGTCGGCGGCCAAGTCACACTGAACCCGATCCCCCACATGCGGCGGGAGCCATTCGGGACGATCGTGTTGCCGATCGCGGTCCTGATCCTCTCGAAGGGCTCGATGTGCTTCGGATTCGCGCACACACCGATCGATGCTCGGTGGGCCCACAAGCATCCGAGGCGGGCGGCGCTCATGTCGGTCGCGGGCCCTCTCTCGAATCTGCTGATCGCAGCGATCGCCTTCTCGATTCTCAAGTCGTTCGTGTCGTTCGGCCTGGCCGACCCTACGCCGAGCATGGGGATGTTCGTGAACCCGATCGACGACTCGAGCTGGGTCGCTCCCACTGCCAAGATCGCAAGCTTCTTCCTGATACTGAACCTGCTCCTGGCGATCCTGAACCTCTTCCCGTGGCCACCATTCGACGGAGCAGGCGTAGTCGGTGGCCTCTCGCGTTCCGCCGAGCGGTTCTACGCCGGCATCCGAACGCAGGTATTCCTCCAGATACTGGGACTGCTCGTCGCCTGGGAGCTGCTCGACTACACCTTGAAGCCTGTGGTCTATTTCGTCCGCGACTTGCTCAACACGTAGTCCGACACAGATCGGCGACCCCTCACTCGTCGCCGACCAACACCTCGAGCAAGATCTCGCCCGCCCGCGGCCCAGGCGCCATCGTCCGCTCGTAGGCAAACTCGGGATCCCTAGCATCGCGCTCGGACATCAGATAGCCGACCTCGTCGTCGACCAGTCCGAACACGCGCAGCCGCGCGCGTCCGCTCGCCGCGACGATGCGCCGCGCATATCCGGGCTCGGCTTCACCGGGCACACAGCAAGCTTCGAAGTCCCCGATTCGCAGGTAGCCCAACGTGGAGCGCAGCGCACCGGCGTAGACGTGTCGCGGAATCACGGTCGTGAGTCGCGCGAGCCGCAGCGCCCACGACTTCATCGGCAGGTAGACGTCACGCCGACGGATCTCGAGTTCGTCGCCCTCGACCGGCTCGGCACCTTCGAGCGCGCTCTCGGCCCAGCCGAGCAGCATGTCCCCCGCCACGTCGAGGTTCTGTTGGCCGTGCAACCGAGGCGAGATCATCGCGCCCAGCGCACCGTTGACGAACATCGCGGGACCGTGACCAGCGGCTTCCCAACGATCGCAGAGACGTCCGACGAAGTCGGCGCTGACGAGCGAATCGCCGCGGCGCAGGACCTCGGGATGGCACGCGAAGTGGATCAGCGACCCGATCGGTTCATCCGCCGCCGACCTCGCTTGCAGGATCGTGATCCGTCGGTCGAACACGTCCGGGCGATTCGAGTTCCGCAACAGTCCGTCGGCTGGCATTCGCGATTCTCCGCAGACGAGACGCGCGGGAGCCGCGGAGTCGAGCGCCCGACGGACCGCGTCCCGAACGGCATGCCCGACGCGCGCGATGTAGGCGCGATCCCGACCGGAGGTCAGCATGTACTTCCCCCACAAGCCGATCGGATCGGGCGCCGCGTGCGTGTGCGAGGAACACAGGAACACGCATCCGTTCGTGAACCCGTCGATCCCCGACTTGATCCACTCGACGTCGTGGCGCTGCAATCCGAGCGTGTCGATGCCGACGAGCGCGACCCGAGTCTCACCGACGACCAGGACGAGCGCCCGAACCGTGAGCCGCGAATCCACTCCGGTCGCGCGCCGATTCAGCCCGAACCCACCGAGATAGGGAGCACCTTCGGGCGTGATGTCCTCGATCGCGAAACCGGCCCGGAGGGCGCCGTGATCCGCCGCGGCGAACGCGGCCGCGTGATCGGGCAGCTGGCGCTGGAACAGCCCGGTGCAACCGGGCAACCAACAGATCGCGAGCGCGAGCGCCGCCTCAGCCCAGCGAGAGCGCGCGCTGCGCCCTGCGCAATGCCTCACGGAACTCGCGGTCCTCCCTGTGTTCATAGACGCGTCCAAGGGTCGACATCATGCCGAGCAACAGCTGGACATCATCCACGTCTGCGAGCTGGGAGGAAACCGGTTTTGCGGCGCCGACCTGACGAAGATAACGAACGGCGTCGGCCTTCGTCACCGTACGGCCACCGTGGAACGGATCGAGCAGCGTCGCGCGCCGCCCGTGAACGCGCACGAGGTAGTAGTCGTCGGGCAGCCTCACCGCCGCCGCGTCGAGTCCGATCCGACGTGCGACGAGCACGTACAGCGCGGCCAACGCGATCGGCAGGCCACGGCGACGCTCGAGCACGCAGTCGAGGAACAGGTTCTCGGGACGGTAGTAGCTGCTGTCACAGCCGCGGAATCCCTCGATCTGCCCGAGATACGCCGCGAGCTTCCGGGCGGCTGTCATCGGCGTATGGCCCGCGACGACCGTCTCCGCACCCGCACTGATCAGCTCGATCTCCCGCCGGAGCGCCTTCGGATCCGACAAGGGTCGGCCGAGGAACTGGATCAGCGCGAGGCCCTGCTCCAGCACGCTCTCGCCGCTCCGGTCGGCCGCCCGACGCCCGAGCTCCGCGACCTGTTCGGTCCAGATGCGGAGGTCGAGCGAACGCAGCAACGAACGCGCCTCGACGCGCATCGTCGCGTTCGACGATCGCGCGGCTTCTGCGAGGGCACTGCGACACGCTTCCCCCCAACGAAGCAGGTGGGCGCGGCAAGTGCGCACGACGCCCGGCGAGTCGTCCGCCAGGAAACTGACGACCGACGCGATCGTCGATCGATCCGGAATCTGCTGCATGTTCGACTTCCGACTCACTGATCCACCGCGTGTGGCCCCGCGTCGCCCAACGCGCAAAGACCACATCGCGGGCGCCAGTCTAGCGACCCGTGGAACCACGCGAAGGCTGCGTTTTCGACGCCCTCACGGGCTTGCAAGCCGAGTTCGAACGCAACAGACTCGTCCGCGTACCGGACTCGCCCGTGCCATGGGCACGCCACGTTGCGAGTGCGTGAAACCAAGAGGTCGCGATGACTTGGAACGCACTGTTCTGTGCCGCAAGTTTTTTTCTGTCCGTTCCACCGCAGGTCGACACCGGTCGAACCGAAGTGCACTACACCGTGAGCGCCCACGACGCCATGGGAACGGAGGATCGGATTCGGGTGGACGTGACGATGCGCGTCGTCCACCCACCGCCACGGATGGTCGTAGAGATCCCGGTCTGGGCGCCGGGCTCGTATCGATTGCGCGTGTTCCCCGACCGGATCTCACGAATCGAAGCCACCGACCGCGAGGGCGGCGACCTCGAAGTCGAACGGTTGCACCGGTTCCGCTGGCAGGTGAAGACCGCGAGTGACGAACTGACCCTTCGCTACCAGGTGGAACTGCGGGGCGACGACCGATTCATGATGCGTGGCACGCAGCGTCGGTGCATCACGTACGAGGGGCCGGCGGTGTACATGTACCTTCGCGACCACAAGGACGCACCCTGCCACGTCGAATTCGACATCCCGGACGACTGGGACGTCGGCTGCGGTCTCGACCACGTCGAAGGACGGCGCTACTTCGCGTCGGACTACGACTTCCTCGCCGACTGTCCGGTCAAGCTCGGCAAGTTCCAGCGCTTCTCGTTCGAATCGCACGGCAAGCCGATCGATGTCGTCGTCGACGGGCCAGGCGATCTCGAGTTCGACTCCGAGGGTTGGGTCGCCAACATCAACAAGATCACCGACTGTCAGGGCGCGATCTTCGGCGGGTTCCCGTTCGAGAAGTACACTTTCCTCTACACCGCCTCCCCGGGCGGCGGTGGCGGCGGTCTCGAGCACCTCACGTCGACCGCGATCGGGATCACGGCGCGCGGATTGCGGCGCAGCCCACGGTCCGGGATGAGCGTGACGGCGCACGAGTTCATCCACCTCTGGAACGTGAAGCGACTTCGCCCGCGCGAACTCGGCCCGTTCGACTACACGCGTCCGAATCGCACGACCGCGCTCTGGATCATGGAGGGGATCACCTCCTACTACACCCAGGTCACGCTCGCGCGCTGTGGGCTCCTCGACGAGGACGGATTCTGGAAGTCGA
>JAGQQZ010000725.1 GCA_020425915.1 Planctomycetota bacterium
ACGAAGGCGACCTCAAGCAGTCGCTCGAGGGCACGATCGCGCGCTTCAAGCCGGACATCGTGCACGCGCACGACGTGACGCGCTGCGGCACGCACCTGCTCGGGCTGCGGATGCCGTGGGTCGTGTCGGTCAGCGCCGAGGACTTCCACGTCGACATGGCGGAGGGCCAGATGGCGCCGCTCGTCTGCGAGGTCTATCGGCGTGCGCATCGCGTGATCGTTCCGTCGACGGGGCTCGCCCGGGAACTCGAAGGTCGCCTGCCCGAGACCGTCGGGAAGATCGATGTCGTTCCACGCGCGGTACGTCCGCTGCCGACCGGTGGCACCGATCTGCGCCGCTCGCTCGGCGTTCCGCGTCATCGCGTGCTGATCCTGCTGCCGGGCGGCTTGCGTCCGATCAAGGGTCAGCACCGATCACTGGCGTTGATCCGGATCCTGCGCCGCAGCGGAGTCGATGCCGAGATGGTGATCGCCGGTCCGGTGCAGGACCCCGAGTACGCCGCCGACCTCAAGTCCCTGATCCGCGACGAACCGTCGATCCGGATCATGTCGGCGCTCTCGTCCGAGCGCATGGGGGCGACCTACATGGACGCCGACGTCGTGCTCAACACGTCGCTCGACGAAGTCATGAGTCCGTCGATCCTGGAGGCGGGAATCCTCGGGCGTCCGGTCGTCGCGAGTCGAGTGCCCGGGAACGAGGAGCTGGTTCGCCACCTCGAGACGGGTCTGCTCTACGACGGCGAGGAGGAGATGGCCAAGTGCATCCTCGCGCTGGTCCGCAATCGATCCGCCGCCGGCGCCTACGGCGTTCGCATGCGCGAGGACTTCAAGCGCCGCTTCGATCCCGAGGTCGAGATCGACCGCCTCCTGTCGGCCTACGCCGCGGCCTGATCGGCTCAGAGCCGCTGGCCACCGATGCGGACGGTGACGCCGGCGTAGAACTGGTGTTCGCCCAGCACGTCTTCGATGCCGGAGACGGGCGCGCGGCTGCGGTTCTCGAGGTACGAGTAATCGGCGAACAGCGACATCGAGTCGCCGAGGTCCCACGTCATCTCGACGCCGCCACCGAAGAACACGTCCTCGCTGTTCCGAACGCCCGACTCCTGGAGCGCGTTCACCCATTGGACCGTGCCGAACGGCTGCACGGCGATCGAGCCGAAGTCGAATCGCAACCCGAGTTCGCCTTCGACCCACCGGTGCCCGATCGGGAGCTGGGCGTCCGAGTTGGTCACGCGGTCTCGGTCGTCGGCCCACTTGCCGTCGATCTGGATCGCCCAGGTCCCGAGGCCCGACTGCGGCGTGTACCACTCGAGGTGTGCTCGGCTGCGCCAAAGATCTTCGGGCAGCGAGCTCATGAACGACGGTGAGCCGAAGAACCCGTTGCTCTCGTTGCGTTCGGCCTCGATCTGGAGCGTCAGGATGAACCCGGCCAGCGGTCGTCCCGTCGGCCGGTCGAGTTGCAGTGTGTTGTGCTCGGCGCTCGCCCGGACGCCGTACGCGATGAAGTCGTCCGGCAGGACGAAGCCTGCCGGGGTCGTGTCGTTCTCGTCGAAGCTCAACCGGCGGAAGTAGGGGCCGAACTCGACGGTCATGCCCTCGCCGGCCGCCGAGCCGAATCCGAAGTACGCGCCGTAGTCACCGCCCTCGTACCGACCCGCCGGGATGAAGTCCCCGTTTCGGTAGAAGCCGTCGCGGTAGAACGGGACGTAGCGCGCGGTGAGCTCCATGACGCTCGTCGAGCCATCCGGCTTCCGTTCGCGGAGTCCGAGGAACGCACCGTCGCGGCCCGCGTACGCGTCGAGTTGCGCCTCGCGCGAGGAGAACCGAGCGTTGTGGTAGTAGACGTGCCCGTCGAGCGCCGTCGTGTCCTCGAGTCCGATCGCCGACACCTCGTTGTCGGTCGTGAACGAACCGTGCATCCCGAGCTGGAGCTGGAGCACCGAGGAGAAGCCGCGTGGACGATTCCGAACCAGCGTGAAGTCGTCGTAGTTCTGTGCGGGGAGCGTCGGCGCGAGTGCGATCAGCCCGATCGTGAGGCGTCTCATGGCGCGACACCGTACACAGGAGCCGGCGACGCGGGCCAGCGAATCCGCAGAACGTCGCGATCGTCAGCGCTGGCTCGGGTGCCGCGGCCGAGCGGCGCCGGCCGGCAGTCGGTTCGCGTCGTCACGTTCGAGGCGCGGCAGCGGTTTGCCGGCGAGGTCGATCGGCTTCATGTAGATGCCGGCGGCGCCCCACGTGCCATCCGGCATGCGCACGTCGTACGTCGTCGTCTTC
>JAGQQZ010000060.1 GCA_020425915.1 Planctomycetota bacterium
CGGGCGCCGACATCCGCGTCTACTTCGGCGCCGATATGGTCGTGAGCTTCTGATGTCGCGCCTGCTGATCCTCGCCGTGCTCGGCACGGGAATCTGGGAACTCACGACCGCGACGACCGGCAACGAGATGGAGCGGTTGTCGTCCGCATTCCTGAAGCTCGAACAGACGCTCGAACGCGGCGCACCAGCGTCACCCGAAGACGTCGGCGAGCTGCGGGACGCCGCCTCGACGATCCGGGCGATGCGGCCGGAGACCGACGATGCCTTCCCCGCGTTCGCGCGCACCGGCGCCGTCCTGGCCGACCTCGCCGCCGAGCTCGGCGACTACTCGAACGACGGGAAGCTGGCCGCGGCACGCGAAACGCTCGAGTCGATCCGCTCCGAGTGCGTGCGGTGCCACCTGGCACATCGCGATCGCAACGACGAGCGCGACCTGTACCCCGCGACCCGGAACACGATCTGGGGCCGCTACTCGATCGCGGCGATGGACGGCGAGGCGCGCGAGGACCGGAGCGACGTGGTCGCGTTCCTCGATGCGGTCGACGGCGCGGACGACACGCCGCCGAGCCGGATCCGCCGAATCTCGCAACGCGGACGCGCGTTCTCCCCGCGCGTGCTGGTCATCGAGAAGGGCGCGACGATCGCGTTCCCGAACGACGACGACGTGTTCCACAACGCGTTCTCGCGGTCGAAGGCCGCACCGTTCGATCTGGGCGTGTACGGCAACGGCACGACCAAGTATCGCACGTTCCCGGACCCCGGCCTCGTGAACGTGTACTGCAACATCCATCCGGACATGGCTTGCACGATCCTCGTGCTCGACAACGCTCACTTCGCCAAGAGCGACTCGGATGGCTACTGGGTCATGACGGGGATTCCGGACGGCACGTTCCTGCTGCGCACTTGGCACCGGCACGGTGGCGGCACCGAACAATCGGTCGAACTCGAGGGCGGAGCGATCGTTCGGATCGACGAGACCGTCGAAGAGGACCGTCGAACCGTCCCCCACCGGAACAAGTTCGGGCGTCCCTATCGCAGCAAGTACTGATGTCGAAGCGACGCCTCAGAACACAGCTGTTCGCAGCCACCAGCGCCCTGATCTGCGGCGCCATGCTGCTCGCCGTGTTCGGCGTCACCCGCGTCCTCGACGAATCGACGCGCGAGCGCGTGGCGACCGCGCTCGACACGGGCCGCTCCGGCTGCGCGAAGTTCCTCGAAATGCGCAGCGCACTGCTCGAGCGCGAGGCCGAATCGGTCGCGACCCTCCCGTGGCTGAAGTCCACGCTCGAACTCGAGAACCTCGACCACGCGACGGCACTCGACCAGGCCCGCGCGATCCGCGAGCTGATCGGCGTCGACGCCGTCCTGCTGGCGGATGCGAACGGAAACCTGCTGGCAGACTCGTCGGTGACCCGCGGTTCCTCGATGCCCGAGTCCACCGGCCTGCGGGAGTGGCACGGGATTCCCGTCCTTGCCGCGCGAGTCCCCGTCGTCGCGCTGGAACGGATCCTCGGCGAAGTCGTGCTGGTCGAACGCGCTGATCTTCGCCTCACCTCCGAACTGCGTGAGGTCACGGGCCTCGACATCGCGCTGTTCGGCAACGACGCTCACCCGGTCGCTCACTCCTGGGCCGAACCCGTCGACGTCGAGAGGTTGAGGACACCAAAACCGATCACTCCGGAGCTCGACCGGGCCGTCGACGAGGTGCAG
>JAGQQZ010000726.1 GCA_020425915.1 Planctomycetota bacterium
GCGGCTCGAATCGGTTCCCATGCTCCCGCGCCAAGGCGCGGAGCGCGTCGACGATGACCTTCATGCCCTCGCGCTTCGCGTAGTGGGAGATCCCGCCCGTGAACGGTGGGAAACCCATCCCGAACACGAGTCCCAGATCGAGATCATCGACGCTCTCGACGAGTCCTTCGTCGAGGATTCGGAAGGCCTCGGCGACCATCGGGTAGATCAGGCGCTGGTGGACCTCGCTGCGGGTCGCCAACCGGTCGACGCCGCCTCGTGTGCTGCGCAGCGAGGACAGGACCGCGCGACCGGGTCCCGGCCGTTCGCCGCTCTTGTCGTAGAGCCCGCCGTCCTTCTTGCGGCCGAGGTGGCCGGCCTCGACCATCGCGGCGAAGAACGGGTGGGGCGTCATCCGGTCCGAGAACGCGTCCGACAGGACCTCGCTGACCTTCGCAGCCACGTCGTAGCCCACCTCGTCGAGCAGTCGTGCCGGGCCCATCGGAAGACCGAAGTCCCGCATCACCTGGTCGATGAACTCGGGCGCGTTGCCCTCCACCATCAGGCGTGCGGCCTCGTTCATGTAGGGGGCCAGACAGCGATTGACGAGGAAGCCGGCCCGATCGCGCACGACGACCGGGAACTTGCCCAGCCGGACGGCGAGTCGACACGCCGTCGCGACGGCTGCGTCGCTGGTTCGTGAGCCGCGGATGACCTCGACGAGCGGCATCTTCTCGGGCGGGTTGAAGAAGTGGATGCCGACGACGCGTTCGGGCGACGGCAGTCCTTCGCTCATCGAGTCGATCGACAGTGAGGACGTGTTCGTGGCGATGATCGCGGCGGCGGGTAGACCACGATCGATCGCGTCGGCGAAGATCTTCTGCTTCAGCCCGAGGACTTCGGGCACGGCCTCGAGCAGGAGGTCGGTCTGGCCCAACATGCCCCATTCGGTCGACACCGCGAGGTTGTCCTGCGCGGCCAGCGCCTCGTGCTTCTTCAGCCGCTTGCGACGCACGGACTTCGCGAGCACGTCGGCGAGGCGTTGCTTCGCGGCCAGCAGGTTGTCGGTCACGAGGTCGCAGAGACGGACTCGGATGCCCTTCCGCGCCATGCTGCCCGCAATCCCGGCCCCCATCACGCCGCCGCCTAGGACGAGCGCGCGTTCGACGTCGACCGCGTCCTCGGACTTGCCGAGACGCTTCGACCGTTCGGTCAGGAAGTAGAGGTTGATCAGTCCCTTCGCGGTCGGCGACACGATGAGCTCTCCGAGCGCCTTGGCTTCGTTCCGGAAGCCCTGGTCGGGCGGCAGGCGGAACGCGTCGAGGCAGAGCGTCAGGGCGCGCTTGGGAGCGTCGTAGAAGCGAGCGGCACCGGAGCTCAGCGTCTTGCGGACCTTCCGCTCGACGATCGCGCGCAGCGGTGCGAACCTGCTGAACCAGAAGGCGCCGCCGCGCAACCGACGCTTCGGTCCCTTGCGTCGTTTCCCGGCGAATCGGTCGACGATCTCGCGCGCGACCTGGAGCAGCTTCTCGGCGGGAACGGCGCGGTCGACGACGCCGTACTTGGCTGCCTGCTCGGCGCGCAGCGTCTTGCCGTTGAGGATCAGGTCCAACGCCTTCGGCAATCCGACGA
>JAGQQZ010000727.1 GCA_020425915.1 Planctomycetota bacterium
GGGCGGCTCCTTGCGGAACACGATCGGCTGCCCCGCGCATCGCTCGTTGCTGCGCGCCGGCGAAGTCGCACCCGGTGCGAGGATCAGCGGGATGTCGAGGTCCTCGTAGAGCTTCTCGCGCAGTTGGATCGGCACGTCGAGCGTCTCGAAGCGACGGATCACGAACTCGGCATCGGTCTCGAACGGAGCCTTCATCCGCTCGATCCACTCCTGCGTCGTGAACGCGTAGCTGTCGAGCGCTGCGGTCTCGCAGAACGGCAGCAGCAGGTGCCAGAGATCCGAGAGCTTCTCCTTCTCGCCGAACTCACCCCACTCGATCGTCAACTGGTTCGACCAGCCCTGGCGGTGCAGCCAGATCGCGGTCAGCCAGTAGAACCGGAAGTGGAGTGGCGCCCCCGCGATCCCGGTGTCGGTCAACGCCTTGCGGAACCGCGCGACGTCCGCACGATCGCCGAACGTCGACGTGACGCGCTCGGCCGCGTCGAGCACGAGCCGGTTCTCGGGGAACGCGCGCGAGAAGCATGCCGCCTCGTGCAGCGCGAGGACCTCGTCCGCGTTCGGCAAGCGCCGCGTTGCGAGCGCGTCGAGCAACTCGACCTTCCGGTCCGCGGCCGCAGGGCCGAAGTCGTACTTGAGTCCTTGCAGTTCGGTGAGAGCCGCAGACGCACTTCGTGGCAAGTGGGGGCCTCCTGAGGAGTCGGGTTTCACTCGCCCCAAAGCTATCGAATCGGCGCAGCGATTCGATGCAGCGATCAGCCGCGATGCCGCTTCCCGCTCGCATGGCCGGCGGGAATCAGCGGTCGGCCGACCGCACCCGCGCGGCCGGCCACCGAGGCCCCGTCAGTGCTGGAACGTCAGCACGTTCGAGGTGCTCAAGCCCGTGACGTCCGCCGTCAGGAGCTGGATGCGCCAGGTGCCGGGGAACGGCACGAAGTTGAAGTAGCGCTCACCCGTCGACTGCGAGAACACGAACGGGACCGCTTCGAACGGATCCGTGCGGAGCGGGCAGTTCGACGAGACGCCGATCAGCTGCGAGAGCGGCGTGTCCATCGTGGAGGTCCCGAGGATCAGCAGGCCGACCGGCGCGGTCGGGTGGGACGCGCGGACGTTCGCGCCGAAGTCGAGCGCACTCGCGAAGTCGAGCATGGCGCCGTTGCAAGACGTTCCCGACGTCTGCGGAGCGACCGGACGCAGCGTCAGCTTGAGGATCACGTGGCTGTGGACTCCGCTGATGTTGTGCTCGGGCCACGGCATCGAGTTCGACATGTCGTAGTCCATGACGAAGCCGTTCGAATCGACGGCCGCGCGGAACGTCGTCAGCGGATCCCCGATCGTGATCGTGCCGAGGCCACCGACGTCGAGCAGAGCGCTCGATGTGGGGATCGGGCCCTGATGGAGGTGGGTCAGTTCGACCTGGATGTCGACGAGCATCGGATCGGCCGACGTCATCGCGATCGTCGCGTCGAGCGACTCGCTGAGAGTCGGGCCGACCGCGAGGTCGAACCAGTCGGCGGCGAGCGAAGAACCCGAGATCCAGATGATCTTCTGGTACGGCCAGCCCGTGTTGTCGACTTCGTACGCGAGTCGCGCGATGTTGGCGAGCGGTCCGGGTTGTCCGACCATGAGCTCGGTCGGTTCGGCCAGCACTCCGGGCGCCGTGGCGACCGTGGGATTGGAGACCGTGAAGTCGGATGCCGTCGTGACGACGGTCAACTGCGCACAGATCGGAGACGTGAGCAGCAGCACACTCAGGATGGATGTCCTAGCCATGTTGCGAAACCAGCGGTGACTTGCGGAACGGTGGTCGACGCGGCGCCAGCAGAGTGCCGGAAGGTCGCGCCCGACCGAGGAGAAGAGACGAGGCGAGCATGTTCTCCGTAGAGGCAACCGCGGTCACGAACTTCGGGCGTTCGCCACGAGTTCGCATTGCGTGCCAGCGGAATACGCCGGCCGCCTGTTCACCCGGAGAGTCCTCAGACCGGACTGCCGACCGCTTCGGTCTTCACCGAGCGGAGCGACGCATCCTCGCTGGGCTCCACCAGTTCGGAGCGACCGAGTCGCTCCGCGAGGTCGAGCACGCTGGCGAACGCGTCGGTCGGCGGCTCGGTCGGCGCGAGGGTCGCAGGAACGCCCGCGAACCACACGTTCGGCAGCCGCTCGCGCACGTTCGCGACCCCGGCGGCGAGGCGCTCGAAGTAGCCGACCCGGAACCCCGGCAACGCATCGCGCGCAATCGTGAGCCGAGAATCGTCGACGAACGCGGTCGTCGGGATCGTGCCCGAGGAAACGAGTTCGGACACGACGCGCGTCACCAACGATGTCGGATCGCGTTCGATCGCGTCGATCACGGCGGCGTCGTGATACGTCTCGCAGGTGACGACGTTGCGCTCCCCGGGTTCGATCGCCTGGAATCGTTGCGGGTACGCCGTGCGTACGATCACTCCCGCGTCGTGGTGCACGTCCCAGAGTCGATCGGGAACCGGATGAGAGACCACGAGGTCGACCTGCGCGAGTGCGCGAAGCTCGGGCGGTTCGATGCTCACCTCGACGGCTTCGAACACGACACCGGGACTCCCGACGAACACGAAGTCCTCAGCCGCGAACGAGCGACCGCCCGCGCGCACCGAACGCACACGACCGCCATCGATGTCGACGGCGTCACACGCCGCCGAGAGTTCGACCTCCGCGTCAGTGGCCTCGAGCGCACCGACGAGCGCATCGACGAACGCCGCGAAACAACCCTGCGACGGATACAGCCCCGCCGTCGGTTCGACGTCCTCGGGATCGTGGTTGGGCCCGGGCCAGCTCGATGCCGGGCCGAGCACTGGAAGCTCGCCGGGCGAAGACCCGCGGAGCAGATCGAGCAGAGCTCCCCGAAGACCCGAGCGGTCTCCCCGTGCCGGCACGTCCAGTCCGAGCGCGCGACGATTCGCGGCGTCGAGTCCGTCACAGGGACGACCGAACAGCGATTCGTAGTAGTTGCGATGAACCCTCTCCCAAGCCGTCGGCCCGAACTCGGTGCGCAGCGCATCTGCGAGGGTGACGACGGACCAGTCCACTCGACGAACGGACTCGAAGACGCGCTGCAGACGATCGCCGAGCGGCATGAGCCGACCGAGTTCGTCGCGCGACAGGTCGGATCGATGACCGACACGATCGCCGTGCACGATCGGCACGTATCGATGTCGACCACCCATCGCTTCGATCCAGGCCCGACTGACCCGAGGGCACGTGTTCGGTTGGAGCGCGACCCCGAGGTCGACCTCGAACCCGCCGATCTCGGTCCGGCGTCGGTCGCCACCGACGCGCGTTGACTCCTCGAGCAGGGTCACGGAACGCCCGGCCTTCGCGAGTCGCCACGCGGTGAACACGCCGAGGACACCGCCCCCGACGACGACCACGTCTCGCTCCGCCGCCCGGCCCTCTCGACTTCCACGATCCATCGTGCTGGAAATATCGGCAATCCGCCCCGCCCTCCCGAACCGGGACCGGCGGAATCCGCCACCCCGATCGAGAGACCGACGGCTGCGGCATGCCGACGCGCGCCGAAGCGACCCGCTAGGATGGCGGGCATGAAGGAAACGCGATCCTCGAAAGGACTCTGTCTCTCGCTCGCCGCCGCGCGTCATCCAGGCCGGCAGCTCGACCTCCAGACGATCCACATGACGGACGCGTTCGACTTCCGCGGCTGTCCGTAGTCCGATGAGCAAGCGAGCCGAAAAGGCGCTCGAGGCGCTCCGCGAGTACGGCCTCGGTCTGCCGGGCGCGCACATCAAGAGCCCGTGGCCGAACCACCGGGACCTGGCGGTCAACGACAAGACGTTCGCGTACCTGCCGGAGTCGGCGACCCCGTTCTCGATCTCGTGCAAGCTCCCCGAGTCGGCACCCGAGATGCTCCTGCTGCCGTTCTGCCAACCGACGGGCTACGGCCTGGGCAAGTGGGGATGGGTGACCGCGACGATCGAGAAGGGCGCGATCCCCGTGGATCTGTTCCGGGATTGGATCGACGAGAGCTACCGGTCGCAGGCCCCGAAGCGGCTGCTGCGGGAGCTGGACGCCGGCCGCTAGGGGCCCGCCTCGCCGACGGCATCGGAATCGACGGAATCGCCGCGACCGCACCGTCCCCCTCGGGGTGAGGCGATCGTTCTGAGCACCGTACGAGCTTCCGCCGATCGGCACCCTGCGGAACCGAAGCCTCCGGACGGATTCCTCGCCTCGACCGGGCTTCGGCGCCGTAGCGTATGGAGCGATTCCAAACAGGATGACACGGAGGAACCCCCCAATGAACACTCGATCGATGTATCTCGCCGCGATTCTGACGACGGCCGGATTGTGCGCCCAGGACGACAAGCACGCCCAGGACATGCCGAACCCCAAGACCGAACATCACGCCGCGCTCCAGCAGTGGGTCGGGACGTGGAAGGTGAAAGGCACGATGGACGCGATGCCCGGCGTCCCCGGCATGGAGGAAGCCGTCGACTCCGAAGGCACCGAAACCGCATCGCTGATCTGCGACGGCCTCTGGCTCAAGTGGGAATCGGTCATGGAGTGCAACGGCAAGCAGTCCACCGGACTGTGGCTCGTCGGTTACGACCCGTTCAAGAAGCAGTACACGAGCTACGTCGTGAGCTCGGACGAGCACTGCCAGGGCCTCGTGCCGCTGACCGGCACCTTCGACGCGAAGGCGAAGACCTGGACGTGGATCGGTGAATCGCCGGAAGGCAAGATGAAGAGCGTCTGCGAGTTCACCGGCAAGGACACGCTGAAGGAAACGCTGTTCATGGTCGGCCCGGACGGCGCGGAGAAGCAGTTCATGGTCATGGAGCGCACGCGTTCGAAGGACGCGAAGCCAGCTTCGATCGCCAACGCCTCGATGCGACAGGATCCCGACGCCGCGGACTCGAAGCACCTCGCCGTGCTGCTGAACGACATCGGCATGTGGGACGCCATCGTCGAGAACGACTGTTCCGGCGAGACCACGACCGAGAAGGCGACCGAGAAGGTCCACGCGATCTGCGACGGCAAGTGGACCTGGACCGACTTCCAGAGCGAGTACATGGGCCAACCGTTCACCGGCCACGCCCTGCTCGGCTGGGACCCGACCAAGAACGAGTACGCGAGCCTCTGGATCGACTCGATGTCGGCGACGTGCTGCCTGACTTCGGGAACCTACGACGAGAAGACCAAGACCTACTCGTTCGAAGGCTCCTGCACCGGCCCCGACGGCGCCCCGATGACGGTCGAGCAGACTGCGACTTGCGAAGGCAAGGACCAGCGTGTCCTGAGCATGAAGTTCGAGCACCCGCAGATGCAGTCGACGATGAAGATCACCTACACGCGCCGCGCGGCGAAGTGATCTCGCGGGCCGCCGCCCCGACGCGGCGGCCCACCCACACGTGGCGAGGGATTGCCGCCTGACGAGCCGTCATCGCGAGCGCATAATGCCGCCGATGACCCGACCGACCCCTCGCGCACTCGTCTTCGCCGCAGCCATCGCCGCGGCTTTGCTCTCCGGCCGCCATGCGATCGCGCAGGCTGCCGCCAAGGCGGCTCCCTCGATCGTCGACGGCGAGGCCCAGGTCGTCGATGCGTTCTCCCGCGCTCGCGACTGGATCCATCACGACCTGTTCGTCGAGACCGAGTTCGACTCGGACGGGGACGGCGAGAAGGACCGGATGCACGTCTGCGTCACGCGGCAGAAGCAGACCGACACCGAGGGGCTGAAGGTGCCGGTGATCTACGAGACGAGCCCGTACTTCTCCGGCGTCGCGAACGCCGACCTGAAGCGGCACTTCTGGAACCCGTCGCAGGAGCTCGGCGAGAAACCGAAGGCCCGCGAGTTCCCGCCGGAGATCCCGTACATGCCACGCCGCGCGGAACTCTCGCGGTCGCTCGTTCGCACGTGGGTGCCACGCGGGTTCGCCGTCGTCCACTCGTCTTCGCCGGGCACGGGTCGTTCGCAGGGTTGTCCGACGATCGGCGGCGAGAACGAAGCGCTCGCGCCGAAGGCCGTCATCGACTGGCTCAACGGCCGCGCCAAGGGATACACCGAGCCGTTCGGCGGCAACGAGGTCGAAGCGTACTGGTGCACGGGCAAGGTCGGCATGACCGGCACGTCCTACAACGGCACGTTGCCGATCGCCGCCGCGACCACCGGCGTCGAGGGTCTCGAAGCGATCATCCCGATCGCGCCGAACACTTCGTACTACCACTACTACCGCTCCAACGGACTGGTGCGGCACCCCGGCGGCTACATGGGCGAGGACATCGACGTCCTCTACGACTTCGTCAACAGCGGCAACCCCGAGCGGCGCGACTGGTGCAACCAGCACGTGCGCGACGAACTGCTGATGGTGCAGCAGGATCGCGCGACCGGCGACCTCAACGAGTTCTGGTCCGGCCGCGACTACGCCAACCACCTCGAGAAGGTGCACGCCGCGCTGTTCATGGCGCACGGGTTCAACGACTGGAACGTCATGCCCGAGCACAGCGTCCGCATCTACGAGGCGTGGAAACGCATGGGGCTACCGTGCGAGGTCTACTTCCACCAGCAGGGTCACGGCGGAGAGCCGCCGCTCTAACTCCGGAACCGTTGGTTCACGCATTTCCTGCTCGGCGTCGACAACGGCGTCGAGAAGGGCCCGCGGAGCTGGGTCGTGCGCGAGGACGACCGCCCGAACCGCCCGACGTCGTACGCCGACTACCCGAACCCGGAGGCGAAGCCGGTCGTGTTGTTCCCGAGCAGCAGCGACGGCGCGAGCGGCACTCTGGGAACACAGCCCGACGCCGACGGTGGACGCGAGTCCCTGATCGACGACGTATCGATCTCGGGGCGTGAACTCGCCAAGGCCGAGGACTCGAAGCACCGGTTGCTGTTCGTGACGCCGGAGCTGACCAAGCCGATCCACCTGTCCGGAACTGCGCGCGTCAAGATCCGACTCGCATCGAGCAAGCCGGCCGCGAATCTGTCGGTCTGGCTCATCTCCCTGCCCTGGAGTGGCGGCGGCATCCACGGCAACGTCATCACCCGCGGCTGGGCCGACCCCCAGAACCACGAGTCGCTCGAGCACGGCGAACCGCTCGAACCGGGCAAGTTCTACGACCTCGAGTTCGCCCTCCAACCCGACGACGAGGTGGTGTTCAGCGGTCAGCGGATCGGCCTGATGATCTTCTCGAGCGACCGCGACTTCACGCTCTGGCCCGAGCCGGGGACGAAGCTCACGATCGACCTCGCCGGCACGTCGCTCGAACTCCCGGTCGTCGGCGGCGCGAGCGCATTCGAAGCCGCGACCGAGTAGCGTGCCCGAACTGCCCGACGTCGCGAACTACGTCGAGGCGCTCGAGGGCTTCACGCTCGGACGTGAACTGCGAGTCTTCGAGCTGTCGAATCCGTTCGTGCTGCGCACGGTCGAACCCGGACCGAACGACCTCGTCGGCCGACGCGTCGAGGGGTACCGACGGTTCGGCAAGCGGATCGTGTTCGCGTTCGAGGACGAGTTGTTCCTCGTTCTGCATCTGATGATCGCCGGGAGGTTGCGCTGGCGCGCGCTCGACGCGAAAGGCCCTGGCGGACCGAAGCGGACGCTCGCGAACCTGACGTTCGACGACGGCCGGCTGTGGCTGACCGAGGTGTCGTCGCGCAAGCGCGCCTCGCTGCACGTCGTGCGCGGCGAGGATGCGCTCGAGCCGTTCCGACGCGCGGGTCTCGAGGTGCTCGATGCGGACTTCGACTCGTTCCGGGCGGCGCTGACCGCCCAGAACCGAACGCTGAAGCGCGCCATGACCGATCCACGCATTCTGAGCGGCATCGGCAACGCATACTCCGACGAGATCCTGTTCCACGCGCGGCTGTCGCCCGTCGTTCTGACCTCGCGCCTTTCGGACGCGGAGTTGCTCCGACTGTTCGAAGCGACGCGCACGACGCTGACGGTGTGGACCGACCGACTCCGCGCCGAGGTCGGTGATGGATTCCCCGAAAAGGTGACCGCGTTCCACCCGGAGATGGCCGTGCACGGTCGCTACCGCGAGCCCTGCCGCGCGTGCGGCAAACCGATCCAGCGGATCCGCTACGCCAACAACGAGTGCAACTACTGCGCGGAGTGCCAGAACGCCGGACGTCTGCTGGCCGACCGAGGTCTCTCGCAGCTCATGCGAAAGGACTGGCCGAAGACCCTCGAGGAACTCGAGGAGCTGCGCGGCGGCGATTGAAGGACCACCGCGCGTGCTCGACGCAGGATGCTCCGGCGCCGCACCTCCGACGCACCCAGCGTCGACACGTCAGTAGCCGACAGTCGCCCGGACACCGTTCGAGAGCGCGGCGCCGAGCGGAGTCGTGCCGGGGGCGAGCACCGCGCCCTGCATGAACATCGTGAACCCGACGAGGCCTGTTTGACCCAATTCGAAGTTCACGGTCACGACCGTGGACTGCGATCCGCTGATCCCCGCGGGGAGCGACCCGAGATTTCCGGTCGTCAGCAGGTAGCAACCGTCCAAACCGATGCCCGTGCCGGTCAAGTCGAGGTCCGGATTACTCACGCCCATGATCACAGCAACGGCGAACGACGACCCAGGCAATCCATCGAGACGCATCTCCCATGTCGAACCGAGGACGGGAACGTTCAACGACTCGAGCGTGAGCTGAAGGTCGAGATCCTCGAAAGCACCATCCCAGAACTCGTACACCGCGCCCGGACTCGCAACCGGTAGCGCGGAGAAGTCCTGCTCGGCCGGTGTGCTGAAGAGGAATCCGTCGGACACACCGATCAGAGCCTCCGAGTTGCCGTCGTAGTACCCGATGCTCTCGTCGAACAACGCCGTTCCGACCAGCGTGACCGTGATCGAGTCGTCGTCGAATAACGTCGCCTGAAACGTGATCGGTTGGCTCCCAGCATACTGCGCGACATCGCCCCACGTGAATCGCGAGAACCCGGGCCCCGACTTCTGGTAGATCGCGCCTCCGACTCCTCCCCCTACGATCAAGTCGCTCCAGAACGGCGCGATCGTCGGATGCGATTCGGCCAAGAACGACGCGACATCGGGAACCGAATCCGTCGAATCGGAACTCGGCGGCAAGATGCGTCCATTCGTGTCCAGGTCGACCGTGCTCGAATCGCTTCCACCCGGAAAAGTGAACATGAATCCGAGATTGAATGGACCCGCAATCAAGTCATCGCCGCTGGCCACGATCACCGCTCCGAAGTCGGGATCGAATGCGTCAGCGACGTCGCTGACGGTGTAGACCCCTGATCCACCTTGCACGAATCGGATCGAACGGCGGCACGCCTGCCCATGTTTCGTGGCAGCCGCGCGGACCGGCATGTTCGAGCTGACGTCGTAACCGCTGCCGTTCGGAGAGAACAACAGCATCGCGTCGGGACCGAACGGATTCACGAGATCGAACGCCACGTGCTCGTAGATCGTGGATCCACCCCCCGTCAACGGAGCCCCCTCGGGGATCGCCGAGAGGTCCGTCGGCCCAGGGCCGGAGACGCCGCCACCTTCGGACGCGCCGATAACGGGGATCGACGAGGGAATACCACTCGGATAGACAAATCGGAACGAACCGTCCGGATACAGCTGGGCTTGGATACGAAACAAGTCCGAACCCAAGTAGAAGCGAGCGCACTCCCATGTGATCAAAGCAACGTCTGGTAGCGCCTGGAAGTAGACGTCGTCGGCAACTCCGAGAAGCGTCATGTCGTACCAGAACGGGTACAGCGCCGACGGGTTGTTTCGTAGCGTGGAAACCAACGGAACATGGTCGCTCCAAGCGGCCGGAGGGATGTAAATCACTCCATTACTGTCCACGTCGACCGTGGAGGTCGTCGTGCCGTCCGGGAACGCGAACGGGAAGCCGAGCGCGAGAGATTCGATCGTGTCGTCGCCTGCTCCCTGCGCCGTGCCGATGTGGGGATCGAAGAAGCTGTCGCCCGTGCGCTCTGGATCGGTGGACTCCACGGATACCGAGCTTCCGAGAGCGGCGTGATTCGCGTTCGCCGAGCGGTCGAACACGGTTTGCGAACGTCCGTCCATGTCGTAGCAGGCGATGAGACTGGCCTCGCCGAGGGGGTTTGCCAGCGCCCACATGTTGTCGAGGATCTGCGATGCGGACCTCGCGCTCCCCCAGACGCGAACGTCGTCGAGCATGCCTTGCCAGAAACGATCCGCTCCGGTGCCTTGCTTGCCGATGACGAAAGTCTCGGCACCAGACCCCAGAGCCCCGAAGTGCGACCCAACTCCGTCCGATTGGCCGTTCAAGTAGAACCGAAACGTCGTCGGCGTCACCACGATCGCGACGTGGTTCCACTGGTCAGCCGGCAACGTCGTGTTGGCCTGGAACCAAGAAGACTCGTTGGCATGGAAGAGGCGGGGCTTGCCGTTCAGCAACTGGAAAACGAATTCATGACTGCCACCGAACCCGGTTCCGCGCGCACAAATGGTGCGCTCGCCGGTGATCGCGGTCGGATGGACCCACGCCTCGATCGTGAAGTTGAATGGCAAGTCGAACGCACTGCCACCGGGACCCGTCGCTCGGTCGTCGATCCCGTCGAATTCGAGCGCCTCTCCAAGTGGGTGCGGCGGAGTTGGCGTCGGGTCGACAAGCTCGCTCGTAGCCGTCGTACCGAGTACTGCGTCGAGCCCATTCCCTGAAGTGTCCAGTAGGGTCTGCCCGATGACGCAGTCGAACTCATAGCGCGCGACGAGTCCGGGCGAGCCGAGCCCGCACCCGTGGACGCCGCTCCGAATCTCCGACTCCGTCCGCGCCACGCTCCAGACGCGGACGTCGTCGAGACGACCATGCCAGAAGTTGTCCGTAAAGACGGAGCCTTGCTTGCCTAGCGTGAACGGCATTGCGCTCGCCGCGAGTGTCTGGCTGTGGGTCCCGTTCCCGTCCGGGTGACCATTCAAATAGAATCGGTATGTCGTCGACGTCACGACTACGGCAACGTGGTTCCACTCGCCGGCCGGCACTATCGAGTTCGCTTCGAACCACGCGCCACCGGCATGCCGGAGCCGCGGCCGGCCGTCGAAGAGCTGGAACGCGTATTCACCACTGAGCCCGCTGAAGCCGTCGCCACGCCCACAGATCGAATCTTGCCCGACGGTCGTCGTCGGATTGATCCAGGCTTCCAGCGTGTAGTTGCCCGAGAAATCGAAGAGGCCGCCCCCGGGCCCGGTCGCACGGTCGGCGATACCGTCGAACGCCAGATTCCCGCCGGACTGAGCGTGCAAGCCCGTGGTGACGACGAGGAGGGAAAGAGCAACGCGAAGCTGCATCGGTGGTCCTTTTGCTATGGCATGTGACTTTGCCTCAGGCTCGAACAATCCGCCGACTGGTGCAAGGATCGATCCAGGGACGCCGCCATCATGATGCGCGCAACCGAATCCTCGTCATGCGCAACCGCATCGAGGCGGACGACGTAGCGACTACTCGAACCGCAGATCGTCGAAGTAGACGCGCCGCGCCACGTCGAACGTCCCGTCGGTCTCGAACACGAGTTCGAGCCGTGCGACGTCGGTGAGGTCGATGCCGACGAACGCGTCGAGCGCGACCTCGACACCCACGAACCGCTCGTAGGTGTTCAGCGAGCTGGCAACGTCGTAGTCCGGGAGGATGCCGACCTGCGTCATCGCGTCCCACACGATCACGTCCGCGCTCCCACCGACGCCGTCGACGAGCCGAGCCGTGACCGTGACCCAGTCGAACCCGAAGTCGGTGGTCTGGCCGATCCGGAACGCGAGCTTGCGCCGCGCGGACACGTCGAGACCGCCGAGCTCGGTCATGTAGTCCGCGGCGTCGGTGCCCGAGAGGAACACGACGTTGTGCCGGATCCCGAGCGACGGGAAGCCGCCGAGCATCGGGTAGACCGATTCCTCGTTGCGCGACGCGGCCGACAGCGTGTTCGGCAGGCCGAGCAGGTTCGTCGACGGGTCGTCGTCCTGGAAGTCGTCGACGAGGATCCGCTCGACCATGTTCCGCCAACCGAACGCACCGACCTGCTCCGATCCGGCGTCGGCATCGCCGTAGAGCAGCCCGTCGAGCGAGCGGTCACCGCACCACCGCTGGATGAACGCCGTCGTGTACCGGAACAAGTGCGCGTGCTGCGCGGCGCGCGTGATCAAAGCGTTCGGCGCGTCGTAGGCGGCGGCGTCGGTCATGTAGGAGCCGACACCGCCATAGATCGTCACGAACGAGGTGGGTCCGGTGCGCCGATCCGCGAACTGGTCGGGCACCGGGAAGAACATGTCGAAGTCGAGTTCCGCGGAGAAGACCAGGCTCGGCGAGCGCGGCAGATCCGTCTCGATCGGATACATCGCCGTACCGCGCGGATCGCCCGGCGGAATCGTGAACGTGCTGAACCGGAGGTCGAGCGCCGAGGCGTAGACGTAGCCGCGAGCCTTGTTCTCACGCCAACGCGTGTGTGCCGCCTGGGCCGACCCGCCGCCGCGTTCGTGGCCACCGAAGAACAGCTTGTCGAGGTCGAACATGCCCTCGAGCGGATCGCCGACGTTCTGCGTGCGCGCGTCGAGGTCGTCTGCGACGGCTTCGAGGAACGCGGCGCCCGACTCGATCCCCGCCTCGATGACGACCTGGTCGTAGTTCGGGTCGGGAACACCCGACGACGCCCGGAACGAGACGTCATCCTCGACCGAGACGAACGCGATGCCCCAGCTCGCGAGGTGCTGCCCCAACGCGCCGTACTCCTCGAACCCGACGGTTCGTCCGTGGTGCCAGACGAGTACGGGGGCTGGTCGTGCGACTTCCGGCGGCACCCATGCGCGATACGCGGTCGAGTACGCGACCCCGTCGAACGACGACACGAACGCGGCAGCCTCGTCGACCACGGTGACCTGTCCGGCGAACGGCCCCGGAACGCTGAGGTCGGGCGGTGGAGTCGCGACGTCCGATTCGTCGGCTGCGAACACCGCGAGCGAGCAGCGCAACGGTTGGAGTTCCGTGTCCGACTGGCGCGCCCACAGCGTGAACCCGTAGTCACCCGGAACCGTCGGCGCGCCGCTCAGCGCCCCCGTCGTCGCGTCGAGCACGATCCCGTCGGGCAACGCGCCGTCGAGCACGCCGAACACCGGCGCCGTCGCGACCGTGCCCGGGAGCGCGGCGAATGCGACCGAATCCGCGTACTCGGTGCCGACGCGCACCGACTTCAGGCCGAGGAACGGCCCGCGCCCGTCGACGGTCTCGAAGTCGATCGTGATCGTCTCCGAGAACTCGTCGACCGCCGCCGGTTGGAGACCGGGTCGGACGACGAGGGTGAACGTCCCACCTTCGGCGACGCGCGGTTCGACCGTCGCGATGCCGCCGACGAAGCTCGTCAGTCCACTCGTGA